>NZ_JADPKQ010000161.1:0-628 GCF_023074015.1 Bradyrhizobium sp. 142 | reverse complement strand
CCGGTAGCCGGTTGAGAGGAAGAGCCGGGGTGGCAAGGTCGACACGATCAGCGAGCGTAGTGTTGGCGTGCAACACATGATCGCGCGCGAGTCAGCATCCTCATGCGGCCAGCCGCATCATCGGCCGCACCGATAACGCAATGATAAAAAATTGCCTTGACGAAAGCGCCAACCAGTTTGCTTGAATGTGCCGTCTTATATTTCAGCTCGCAAGAAATTGATTGACGCCATGTCGCTGGACATCGATCGACCGGTTAATCGCGCAGTGGTTGTCGGATGTGCTATTTCTGTCACGCGCAACTATTTGAAATTACACATGTCGCGAACATTAAAAGTACCCTTGTGCAACGCTCATGCCGAAACGCGGAAGTTGTCGAAGCGTTTTGCCGGGTTGCCGCCCCTCGAAGCGATACCCGTCGATCAATTCACTAGCCGTCCATTGCTGCACTTCACGCGCCTGCCGAGATGTCCACTGCACTATCTTCAGTTCCCCGGTATGCAGACCCTCATAGCGCCCGCTGCCTAGCCGGTGCCCAACTTCCCGCGACTTCGTGCCTTGGCGCTTTTTGGACGCCGGTCAGTTGAGCGTGCGGAGCCTCCTTGTTGCCGGCGTCCAAAAACCAGCACA
>NZ_JADPKQ010000007.1:0-34177 GCF_023074015.1 Bradyrhizobium sp. 142 | reverse complement strand
GGCGCGCAAGCGCGCGTCCTTGACCGCTCCTGCGCGCGCCGCCGTCGAGATAGCGCGGGTCGGGGCGGAGAAACGGGCTTCAAGTCGAACAAAGAAACCGACAAGGAGGACTAACCCGGCGGCAGTATCCGTGGCATGACCATCTCGGCGGAACCGTCCACGCCTTCCGGCTCCGCTCCACCTCCACAACGAAGGCGACAGATCACGAGCTACAAAAGTACGACATCTTCACCCGCTACGGACATGACCGCACTCAATGTCGAGCTCCTGCCGGTGGCCGACAATGATCGACTGGTGGGAATGATCTCAGATCGCGACATCACCACGCGCGGCGTCGCCATGGGCCGAGGCCCGGACACGCTGGTCCGCGATATCATGACAATCGACGTCAAATACTGCTTTGAGGACCAGGATATCGCGGAGGTCACGCGCAACATGGCCGACATTCAGGTGCGGCGGCTACCAGTGATCAATCGCGACAAGCGCCTCGTCGGAATCATTGCGCTCAGCGACATCGCGCTTTCAGCGCCGGATGACTGCGCGGCGACCGCCCTGAACGGAATCTCCCAGCCTGGCGGACAACATGCGGGGGCGGTCACCGGCTAAAGCACGAGCTAAAAGTTGCGACATCGATCGAACGCGCCGCAAGGCAAATGTAGAGGACATCATCCGATGACGACGGTTGCGACCCTGCTTGCCCGAAAGCAACAGCTATTGGAGCGGCTGCAGGACAATCCCGGCCCGAGCGAGCGGGACGAAATTCAGCGCCTGCTTGAACAGATCGACGCCGCGTTGGACTCGCTCGAACGATCGCGGCCTAGCCACAGCAATGCGCAATAGCACTGCGAGCGCCAACCATGGGACTGAGGCCAGGACGCCTACGCGGCGACTATGCTGCGAATACCATCTGCGATCGATTGGCTCGCGGACAGGATCGTGATCTTCTCCGCTACCAAGCCGACGTCGAGACGGAACGGTGGTATCGTATCCGAGATAATGATCCGATCGACCAAGCCACTCGCAACGAGCTTCTGCGCGCCGGGAAGGAACAGGCCGTGTGTGGCCGCCAGGATGACATAGGCGGCGCCGCCCCGGCGGCAGGCTTTCACGGCGCGCAGCATGGTCGAGCCGCTGGCGATCATATCGTCAAAGACGACCACGGTCCGTTCGCGGACGCCGCTTGGAATCTCTTCGGCGCTGACGATGTGATCCAGTCGCCGTTTGCCCAGCGCGCCCAATTCGACATCTTCATTCATGGTCGTGCTGAGGGCATCGCGGAACTGTTCTGCGCGCTTCACCCCACCAATATCAGGCGAAATGACTTCGATATCCTGGTCGGCGAGAGCTTTGCCGAAATGCGTGGCGAAGAGCTGGGCACATTCTATGTTCACCGCCGGTATCCGAAAAGCGTTCTCGAACGCGGCGGGATTGTGCACGTCCAGCGTCACGATAGCGTCTACTCCCGCGGCTTCGACGAGTTGAGCAATATACCGCAACGACAGTGCCTCTCCAGGTTTCGTGCGCCGGTCCTGCCGCGCGTAGCAAAGATAGGGCGCGATCAAGATCACGCGCGCCGCGCCTGAATCCTTCAGAGTGCCCGCCAAGAGCAAGACATCGCAGAGCTTGTCGTGCACGCTGCGCGATGGCCCGTCATATAACGACTGGATAATGAGTGCATCCCGCCGGCGTGTGTCTGCCAGCGCCCTCATCTTCCGCTCGCCGTCCTCAAATGCCCTTTCTTCATGTTCCGCCAGGCCGGTGCCCAGGCATCCGGCGATTCTTTCCGCTTCGGGACGGCTGGCCTCACAACCGAAGATCACCGGCGTATGCATCAGAGCCCCGCTGCGATGCGAATCCCCAGAACCAGAAGCACGCAGCCCACAAGTCCGGCAATGAAAACCACACGCACCCAGGGCTTGCGCAAGATGATCTCGCCCTGCCGCGTCTTCTCGGCGGGATAGCTTCGGGTACCCTCATTTGTACGCGAATGCGCCACATTTTGCGTTTCAAGCATCTGCATAACCGTTGCAAAGGTGTTCCACTGCAGAACCTCAAAGGACTTAAGACACGTGACTCGTGTCTTGGCGTCTGCCCAGGATAACTATCCATGGCAAGATGCGATCCCTGGACCAGGCAATCCTTGCGAAGAGTTGGCCAAGAGAAGAGTTGGCCAAGACAAGCGTCAGTTCCGAGCGTCGCTTTATGGAACGGTGATTTGGCTGAGGCGTTCGTTTGTTGGGGCTTGCAGTCAGAGGAGACAGACATGAGGAAGCTGATCCTGATACTGCTCGCCGGCGCGGGTGCGCTCATCACATCGAGCGCCTATGCTGCTGATGATTTTCAACGCGGAGACGGTTCGCCTCTGCTTCATCAGGCGCGGCTTGTTTGTGATGACACCGGCCGATGCTGGCACACCAGAGGCGATCGCCGCGTGATAATTGGAGACGACTACTATTACGGACCGCGGAGATACGATTACTACGATCGCTACTATCACCGGCCAGGTATCGGTGTTCATGGGCCAGGCTTCAGCTTTGGAATCGGCCCAGACTGGTAGTCGTCGCTTGATGCGCCATTCAACGGACCGGCGCCGCCGAGCCAGACTTGAGAACTCGGCGGGCCGTACGGGAACTTCCCGCCGAAGATCAATCCGCTCGGACGCTGGAGCGCTGAGCAGCCAAAAAATGCCGCTCGGACCTGAGCGCATCGGCGCCGCCAGCGCTGTCACCCTTCGTAAGGTGGCGCTGCATCAGTCGGCAAAGCACGTTCACCGAATGATATCGTTCCGATCAGGCAGCAGATCGTCCTTGCTGATGATCGACTAGCCAGAGAGCCCGCACCTCTTCAGGCAACGCATGGCGGACCTTCTCGACCTGATGAGGGTCAAGATGATGATTCAAGACCCGGAACGTTGCTTGCGCCGCATCGCCCGCGCCGATTGGCCGCAACGAACTCAATTCTGCCGAAATGATCCCGAGAAACTCGGCGGCAGAACGCCAGTCTTTCGGGACTTCACTCGGCCGCCACTGATCGTAGTAGAGGCCTCGGACCAGCAACGGAAGTTGGGCACCCAGGTGTGCGGCAAGATTGACCGGGATCCGATCACGAATGGTTCGAAGCACCGTTCCCAACGCATGCCATGCAAGCTGCTTGTCATGCGGCAAAGTTGTCATCATCTCATCCAGCCACGTGTTTGTAAGGTGGATCGTTCTGTCGAATACGTCGAGACCTGTCGCACTCATGATAGCGTCCTTTGGCTTGACGGTAGCTAGACGGACAACGTCGTTCGCGATCATCGGTTCTCGATTGTTGGGCGATTGATACCGCGTGCGGCAACGCTGGTGGAGATCTTTACGTCCCCGCGCGGACCCCGAGTGAGTCCGACACAATTGCCGCCCGGCCAGTTCCATCGGCGCGGGGTTCATTACTCATCTTTAATGAGGCCAGCCATCTTTCATGAAACCTCTGCAGATGACTTCCATTGACACACATGCCGATGCGCCGTTGCCCGGCGGGCATCTGTTCTCACGATTGAACTGGAGAACGGAAATGAATGAACATCTCGTGCAGCGCCGCGAACGCTCACTGGAAACCCCCTCGGAATTCCATCCGTTAATCTACAAAGCTGCAATCGGATTTGTGGCTCTTTTCGTCATAGCAGCCTGGCTGGCCTTCGATCGGCGAAGCGATATCGAACTTCCCCTCGGGATAGTGAGCGTGCTGATGCTCGTTGCGGTGCTGCTTCCCTACCTTCTTTGGAGGGTATGGCGCACAGGTCAGGCACGACCACCGACGCTGAGGACCAACAAGGGCTTCGGGAAATGGATGGAGGGGTCGACCCAAGTCTGGCAAAGCAGGCTCAAAAACAGTGATGCTGCCATCGACATGTTGTTACCCCTCGCGGCGATGGCGCTCGGCCTCATCGCGCTGGGCATCGTATTCGCTTTGAGCTGAGCGCAGCCGACTGGTCTCCGCCCGCATCTAACAGCTCGAGCTCAACGCTCGATTGTTCCGGTCCGGCGGATCTTCTTTTGCAGGAGCATCACACCGTAAAGGAGGGCCTCTGCAGTCGGAGGGCAACCGGGGACGTAGATATCCACGGGAACAATGCGATCGCATCCGCGGGTCACCGAATAGGAGTAGTGATAGTACCCTCCTCCATTGGCGCATGATCCCATCGAGATCACATATCGAGGTTCCGGCATCTGGTCATAGACCTTGCGCAGCGCAGGCGCCATTTTGTTGCACAACGTGCCGGCCACGATCATGACATCCGACTGCCTTGGGCTGGCACGCGGCGCAAATCCGAAGCGCTCTGCGTCATAGCGCGGCATCGCCATTTGCATCATTTCGATCGCGCAGCAGGCGAGCCCAAACGTCATCCACATCAATGAGCCGCTTCGCGCCCAGGTGATGAGGTCATCGGCCGCGGTGACGAAGAAGCCCTTGTCGGCGAGATCACCCCTGACGGCGCCGAAAAACTCATCGCTTATTGGTTTGCCGGTTCCCGGGTCCAGGACCCCTCTGCCGGCGGGCACGATCAACGGACGGTCCATGCCCCTCTCCTGTATGGCTCCGTTTACCCAACGCGCAGGCAGCTGCACCGTTCGTATCGTATGCGCTATTTCTCGCGAACACCAAGCGGTCCCTCGAGCTGGACGCAACTTGAACTGCCGGCTCAGCTTCCTATATGAGGCTGGTAGTTGATTTGGATCGCTTCGGCCCTCGCTAGGGCAAGCTTCGGCGACGACGATGTTCTTCGATCGCCCCAAAATCCACGACTGCACCCAATCACCTTTGGAAGAGCGTCGCGCGGCTTGCGCTGGGCGACTTATGGATGGACATGATAGCTTCTGAACGCAGGGGGGTGGCGGTTGAGCCGCGCCTCAATATCAAAATGCCTCGCAATCCCCAAATGCGGAAAGCCAAGCACGCCCGCAACAGCGTCGGGACCAGTTCGTCCCGAAATGCACAAAAACACTACGAACGCTATCTGGCGCTAGCCCGCGCCGAGGCGTTGAAGGGCGACCGGATTGCCGCGGAGAATTACTTTCAACACGCCGATCACTATCTGCGATTAATGCACGATGATGGCGCGGCCGCATCTTCTGGTGGCCGCCCTTAGCGGTCGCAAACCACCGCCGTTTGCGTCACCGACTATAAATGCCGACGAGTTCGGCCTGCCCGAGCATGTGCTTTTCAGCCGACTTCCAGATATCGGCAACGGACATCTCTGGAGCCCGCGAAAGCGCTTCGACATCCAGCGCCGCCAGCTTGAAGTGGTAGTGATGGGTTCCGTGTCCCTTCGGCGGGGCGGGCCCGTGGTATCGCGGCTCGCCGAAATCATTGATGCCTTTTCCGAGCCTCTCCGTTTTGGTCTTGGCGTTGGTCTTGGCGTTGGTCTTGGCGCCGTGGCCGATTCCCTCCGGCAGCAACGTGAGTTCGCCCTTGATGTTGTAAAGACCCCAATGACGAAAAGTGCCGGATGGCGCGTCCGGATCCTCAACAACAAGGGCAAAGCTTTTGGTTCCCACCGGCGGATCCGACCACTCCAGCGGAGGTGACAGATCATCTTCATCCGGCGTGTATTTCGCGGGAATTCGGCCGCCATCGCCGAATGCCGGGCTTTTCAAGCTGAACGTCATCTGCGTTCTCCTGATACTTGCACCGCCTGATACTTGCACCGCCTGATATTTGCGCCGTCGCTCACTTGCGCGGCGAAGCAGTTCCCCTGCTTGCCACCTCGGCTCGCGGCGGGCATTCCTTCGCTATTGGACCGCGCGGATCATGTGAGTGGCGGCGGACTGCAATCCCGCTATCTTGGGATCCTCGGGAAGACGTTGGGTTCATTGGGCAGCTGGCCTACGGTCACGCTCAAGGGGTTCACTTTTCCTTGTCTAAGCATAGCGATCTGAATCCGAGAGCCCGGCGCCGTTGCTTGGATCTTCCTGGTCAATTCGCTCGCGTTCTTGATTTGCTCGCCATTCACCGAGGTAATCACGTCCCCGGTCCTTAATCCCGCGCTCGCCGCGGGACCATTCTCCTGAACGCGTGCCACGATCGCGCCGTGGAGATCGCTTCCGCCCAGGCTGTCGGCAAGCTCCGCAGTGACCGATTGAACCTCAACGCCCATCCACCCGCGCGTTACCGTGCCCTTGTCTTTCAGTTGCGGTATCACCGTCTTAACGGCGTCGGCGGGAATCGCGAACGCAACGCCTACTGAGCCGCCGGAAGGCGAAATGATCATGCTGTTGACGCCGATGACTTTGCCGCTTGTGTCAAAGGTCGGACCGCCAGAATCGCCCTGGTTGATCGGCGCATCGATCTGGATGAATTCCTGCGCAGAACCAGTCTCGATGTTGCGTTCGCGCGCCGAAACAATGCCGGCCGTGACCGAGCCTCCGAGCCCGAACGTATTGCCGGCGGTCAGCACCCAGTCGCCGACGCGCGGTGGTTGATCGGCGAGTTGCACGTAGCTGAAGTCGCTGCGACCGTCGACCTTGATCAAAGCGATGTCGCTCAAAGAATCCCTTCCCACCACTTTCGCGGAGTAGGTCTTCTTGTCATTGGTACGGATCTCCGCCGTATCACTGGCTTCCACGAGGTGACTGTTTGTTACGGCATAGCCGTCAGGAGAGATGAAAAAGCCAGACCCAATCGTGACCGTGCGTGTCGCCTTTGGCGCGGTACCGTGATCACGGGCATCCGGCGGCGATTCCTCGTCGGGCTGACCGAATCCGAACGATTGATCCGGCAAGGAATTGGACCTCGGAGCTTTGGAGCTGACCGCTACCACGGCCGGTACAATTCTTTCGGCGAGATCTGCGAAGTTATCCGGTCCAACATTGCTCCCACGGTCCGCAATCTGGCGTATGAAGTTCATGGGCACGCCCCGGGATAGGGCCTGTTGTGCGGGATTGATGGCCAGTGCCCGCTCGCCAGTCGCAACCGACAAGATCGTGGACGCGATCGCGCCGCCAATCATGGACGCCCGACGGCAGCTGAAAGGTCGTTTTGTATGAGTCATTTCCGCTTCCCTTCCACTGCTTGCCGGCCTTGATTGCGGCTTCTGATCGAACCGCAGTTTCGTTGCGCACAAGCTTACGCGTTTATGGATATCGATCGTTTATGGGCGTCGGCGCTTTTATGGAGCGTCCGGCGCTCCCTGCAATCATCCCTCGGCAATCGTGGACGCAACGATCTGTCTGAAGGCTAGTTCCACTCCATTCTCGGGCTGCTTTTCGGGTTCGGGCTCGACGATTGCGATTGGAAAGATAATTGGCGGGTCGTCGATCCGGATCTGCTGCATGGCGGCCTCCCATTCGCAAATTCATCGATCGATTTCACCAAACACGATGTCCAGCGAACCGATGATTGCCGAGACGTCCGCCAACAAATGGCCGCGGCTGAGCAAATCCATCGCCTGCAGGTGCGCGAACGAGGGGGCGCGGATCTTGCACTTATAGGGTTGGTTCGTGCCATCGGAGACCAGGTAGACGCCGAACTCGCCCTTGGGGGCTTCCACTGCCGCATAGATCTCGCCGGCCGGCACGCGAAATCCTTCTGTATAAAGCTTGAAATGATGGATCAGGGCCTCCATCGAGCGCTTCATCTCGCCGCGCCGCGGGGGAAAGACCTTATTGTCCTGCACCGCAACCGGACCCTGTCCGTCGGAAGCGCGCAGCTTTGTGATGCACTGTCGCATGATGCGCACCGACTGGCGCATTTCTTCCATGCGGATCAGATAACGGTCGTAGCAGTCACCATTTTTGCCGATCGGAATGTCGAATTCCATTTCCGGGTAACACTCATAGGGCTGCGCCTTGCGCAGGTCCCAAGCGGCGCCGGAACCACGCACCATGACGCCGGAAAAGCCCCACTCCCAAGCTTCCTTCAGCGTCACTTTCCCGACGTCCACATTGCGCTGCTTGAAGATGCGGTTTGGCGTCAACAGCCGATCTAGGTCGTCCACTACGCGAAGGAACGGATCACAAAAGGCTTCAATGTCGTCAATCAGCTTCGGGTGAAGATCCTGATGCACGCCGCCGATCCGGAAATAATTTGCGTGCATGCGCGCGCCAGACGCTCGTTCGTAAAACACCATGAGTTTCTCACGCTCTTCAAATCCCCACAGCGGCGGCGTGAGGGCGCCGACATCCATAGCTTGGGTCGTGATGTTGAGAAGATGCGAAAGCAGGCGCCCGATTTCGCAGAACAGCACGCGGATCAGTTGGCCGCGACGCGGCACTTCGAGGCCAAGCAATCTCTCCGCTGCGAGGCAGAACGCATGCTCCTGGTTCATCGGTGCGACATAGTCGAGGCGGTCGAAATACCCGATCGCCTGCAGATAGGTCTTGTTTTCGATCAACTTTTCGGTTCCGCGGTGAAGCAGCCCTATATGAGGATCGACCCGCCGGACAACCTCACCATCAAGTTCCAATACCAGCCGAAGCACACCATGGGCCGCCGGATGCTGCGGTCCGAAATTAATGGTGAAATTGCGAAGGCCCTCTTGTTCCATGGGCGAACTCAAGTCTTGTGCGCCGGCAGTTCAGCCAATCGCCGAACGCATGCGGCCGTCCGGACCCCTTGGCAGGCGCAAAGGCTGTCGGCGCAACAGCCCCGAGCCGACGGGCCTGCACTTTTCGACCTGCGAAGCGCCAAACATCTCCAGGCATTGTTGTTCCTAACGCCGCCAGGCGAGACGTGATATGCCGCGCGCTTTTTGGAAATCAGTTACGGGATGGCGGTTGATAGAGCCTGAACTCTGCATAGTCAGGCTAAACCAGACGCAGGAACCGATGGCTAAGGAAAGCGTCGCCAGGACATATCTCGATCATCGTCGCGTCGCACCTGAGGGCCCGTTCCGACGACGGCGGCTATACGTGGTTGGCGAAGCACCTGGCGCCGAGGAAGTCGCACAGGGTAGGCCCTTTGTCGGGCCGCCCGGCAGGGCATTGCGCGGGATGCTAAATGAGGCCGGGATCGCCCCCAACAGGTGCGTTTGGCAAACGCCATCACTTTCCGACCGATCGCGTATTCTAAAGACCGCAGACCACGTAACCGCAGCCCAACAATTGAGGAAGTGAATCATTATGGAGCAGCAGTGCTGAGTGACATCCGTCGTTCTAGGCCGGGCGTGATCGTTGCTCTTGGCAGCACCGCGTCTCGCCTGTTTGGCGAATCGCAATCGATCCGTCTAACGCGCAAGGCAAAGCTCCAATTTGAAGGCTACCCGCTCCGCATCACCTTCCACCCGGCCTACGTGCGCCGCTTCAGTGGACGCAACGGCTACAAAAGGGCTAGGTGCATTTCCGGCCTATAGGTGCTTTTCATGCCGAGGCCCAAAGCTGACGGGGGGCGAGTCAGGGGAGCGCTACCTACCTACGTTCCCCGAGCGCCGGTCGCTTAACGAAAAACGCTGATGTCGAGGCTCCAATTCGACCCCGAACACGCCGTCGCCTTCGAGATAGGGACCGGTACAAGCGTATGGCTTTCGCCCATTTTCAACCGTAACACCCGGTTGTGCGTAGCTCATCCATGGAGCCGCGCGGCCCAACAACACCATTTTACCGGGCCCATTTTTTTCACAGTTCCAAGCATCCAATGTATCCGCGTTGGGGTCGGAGCGGGACATCACCATGGCCGAACCATGGCTGACAGCCAAAGGTGGAAAGAGCGAAGGGATCAGGTAGCTCGCTATCGAGTGTTGGAGCAGGAGACCACCGACCCGCTCGCGGCGGGTTTGCTCCGTGATATCATTTCCGAGTTGGAGGCCGATCTAAGCGAGGTCACCGAGATAGACAGGGAAGTGATAGCTACGTGCGATTGCGCGCGAAGGCCCGGCGTGATCGAATTCTACGGGCGCACGGTGTCATGCTTGGTCCGGAGCCTTTCTGAGTCCGGCGCCGCATTGGATGTGATTAGCCCACTTGGAATTCCGGATCGTTTTACATTGGCGCTTCCGTTGGAAGGGACAACCCATCGCTACCGCCTCATATGGCGGAGGGAGATAGAAATCGGCGTGACATTCCAACGGAATAACCTTCGCTGATGTGAGTCAAGCCTCGGCCCTCGCGCACGCGGACGGAACGTAAGGCGTGATCTCGCGCGTCTCCGTCAACCTGATCATATGCACAGGTGGCGCATAGCGCCCCTTGTTGCACGACCGGCATTTCAGGGGAGGCTTCAAGCGACGATCGGCCTCTCGGTACCTTCTCCCAAGCCTCTCATCAGCTTTCCTCGTCAGATGTTTCAGCATGGTGTTGCAGGGCTGACGCTGCGCCAGCGTCGTCAGCTGGCGCTACCAGCCGGCGTCGTACCCGCGGATGACCGCCGTCTCACCGTGCTGCACCGGCGAGAATGTGGACCATCCTCGCTCTGTTTCGCAGCCGCCAGCCGGGCGGGCTGCGACCCCATGGCTGTTCACCGGGCGGAACAGTTTGACATCGGAGGCGTTTTTCGCACTGAAGAAACGCGATTGGTGGGACGCATGTGCTGATGCGAAACGGCCGAACTGTGCTTACGCTTAAGTGTCCCGCGTGCAATCGGGCGACGCCGCATCGGTTTCTTTACAACAAAAACGGTTGCGACATCTTTCAATGTCATGACTGCGGACTGGGACGCACCGAGGCATCGAGCTTCGATCCCCTCGCTTATTATGACGATGGCTACTTTTCTGGCCGTCAGTCCGACGGCTACGCCGACTATCGCGGCGCCGAACCCGTGCTACGGCGCGAATTCGCCCGCACGGTCGAGTTCATCCAGCGCCGCAAGCCAAAGGGCTACCTGCTCGAGATCGGTTGCGCCTACGGCTTCTTTCTCGATGAAGCCCGCCGCGCCGGATTTGAGGTGAGCGGCATCGAGCCGGCGGAGGCGGCTGCTGCCAATGCTGGCGATCTCGGCTTGAACGTCGTCTGCGGCCTGCTGAGCGACGCGACTCTCAAGTCGCTTGGCACCCTGGATGTCATCGTCCTCCTCGACGTCATCGAGCATCTGCCCGACCCGCAGGAAGCCCTCGCGCTGTTCGCGGACCATCTCCGGCCGGACGGAATCATCGTGCTGACGACCGGAGACTTCGGTTCCCTGGCGGCGCGGTCGACCGGGGCGCACTGGCGCCTGATGACGCCTCCGCAGCACCTGTGGTTCTTCAACCGCGACAGCATCGCCTCTTTGGCCCATTCGGTCGGCCTTCGCATCGAGAGTTCCGATCACCCGTGGAAATTCGTGCCGTTCTCGCTGATCGCCTTCCAGGTCGGTCGCATGCTCGGCCGCAAGATCGCGGCCAGCCCGACCGGCAACCGGTTCGCCATTCCGGTGAACCTGTTCGACGCGATGCGCGTCGTCTTGAGCAAGGCGCCCCCATGTCCGGACAAGCGCCTCCCATGACAGAGCGCCTCAACCTCGGCCAAATTGTCTTGCTCATCACCTACGCGGCCGGCATGGCGGCGGGCCAGCTCTTGTTCAAGACCGCCGCGCTGCGCCTCGGCGACGGCTATGCCTTACCCACGCGTGCGGTGCTGCTGTTGCAGAACGCACCGTTTATCGGCGCCATCGTGCTCTATGCAGCCCTGTTCGTCCTGTGGGTCTGGCTTTTGACGTTCACGCCGCTGTCGCGCGCGTATCCGTTCGTGGCGGTCGCGTTTGCGCTGACACCCGTCCTCGGCGCGCTGGTGTTCGCTGAGCCGCTGTCGGCGCGTCTCCTGGCAGGAATCGCAGTGATCGCCTGCGGTCTTGTGCTTGTTGCGGGTTAATGAGAATGACCGGCCGGATTCGCAATCCCTGGGTCGTTGTCCCGGCGTACAATGAAGCGCCGGTGGTCGGCAGCGTCGTGTCCGGCATTCGCCGCGCCGGTTACCCGGTCGTCGTGGTCGATGACGGCTCCGCCGACCGCACCTGCGAGGTCGCGTTGCTCGCAGACGCGGTCGTCCTTCGGCATCCGATCAACCTCGGCCAGGGCGCCGCGCTGCAGACCGGCATCGACTACGTCCTCGAGCAGCGTGCGGATGGGCTCGTCACGTTCGACGCCGACGGCCAGCATTCCCCCGCGGCCATCGCGGCGCTGCTCGCAGCGATCGAGCAGCCCGGCATCGATTTCGCGCTCGGCAGCCGCTTTCTCACCGGCGCGACCGCCAATCTGCCGGTGTCGCGCCGCATCCTGCTCAGTGCCGCGATCTGGTTCACGCGCGCGAGCACCGGACTGCCGGTCACCGATACCCACAATGGCCTTCGGGCGATGACCGCGCGCGGCGCCTCCGCAATTTCCTTACGACAGAACCGAATGGCGCACGCGTCCGAGATCCTGCACCAGATCGCGCAGAGCCGCCTGCGATTTGTCGAGGTGCCGGTGAACATCGAGTACAGCGCCTATTCGCTGGGCAAGGGTCAACGCCTCGCCGATGCGATGACCATCCTGATCGATCTGTTTGCGCGGAGGCTCTACCGATGATCGCGCAGCTGTTGCTCACGGCCTTTCTGGCATTGGTTCTGGTCTACGCCTGGTCGGTGCATCGGACGGTGCCGATCATCGGCTTGCTCGCGAGCGGTGCTGCGCTCGCCGGCCTCTACTTCGTCTGGGTGCCGGAGCATGCCAACGCGCTTGCGGCCTTCGCGGGAATCGGCCGCGGCTCCGACCTCATCGTCTACACCTGGGTCGTGATCAGCCTGCTCATCATGCTCAACTTGCATCTCAAGCTGCGGCTCCAGCTCGACATGATCACGCAGCTTGCGCGCGCCGTGGCGATCGATCGCGCCAAGGAGAGCCGGCGTGAGGCAGGCCCCCCGCGAAAACGTCGCCCGGTCATGTTGGGCCGAAAGGCCGAGGCGCCCCTGATCGAATCGCAGGCGCAGAAGTAGATGCCACTGCCAAGTCGCGCCGGGACTTGGCGTCACTCACCGAGCCCGCGACGATTGGCGTAGATTTTGGCGAACGGGCGGCCAAATCGCGTGACCACATCAACCAGTACGGCCGTCGTACCGTCGGCACAAGGCCAGCGCTCGGTGGCGATCAGGTAGTCGGCCTTGTCCACATGTGTTTCGACAATCCAGTTACGACGGACCATCACGCCGGCCAGTTGCTCGCGCCAGCCGAGGCAGACCAGCACGCGCGGTGGATCGCCCGCGAACCGGCCTTCGGCGTCAATTCGATTCTCGAGGCGGCGCAGCGCCTCGGGAACCGCCATGCTCCAATAGTCGAGGTCGAATCGGCCATAAGCGCCGGCGACGCCACCTGCCAGACTGTTCATCGCGATATATTCGAGCGGATGCAGGATGACGAGCGTCACCACGATGACGGCCGTGTGAGCGAGCCCGAGGGCCGCGGGCACAATCGGGAGGCGTCGCAAGAACGGCAAGAGGCTTGTGAGCCCGCGCGCGGCCACGACGGCGAGCATTGGGATCACGAACAATACGTGCCGGACACCGTCATAGAGCGTCGAGCCCTGTAGGATGAGCACCCCGATAGGCCCGAACGCTGCCACACTGACGACAAGCGCTGCGCGCGATCCTGCGAGCTCGGCCGCCATTGGTCGCAGTCCCACGACGCCGGACCGGCGCAGGGCGCCGAGAGTGGCGCGGGTCCACGAAGCTGCAGCACCGATCCAGACCCCCATGCCGATCAACAGCAACGCCAAAAAGCCCTCGGGCAAACGCGCCACGAGCTGTCCGGGGATGTACCAGGCCGGGAGTTTATCGGTGAACGTGCGCCGGCCCCAGTTCTGGAATTCGAACGAAGTGTCGAGGGTAGCAAAGTGCCGATAGGCCTCGAGGAATTGTGTGATCGGATGTCCAGTCTGCAACCACGGCCAGAGCGCGATCGCTGTCAGCCAGGCGACGAGGATGACGAGCAGCGTATGCAAGGCGATCTGGCGCAATTGGCCATAGCCCGCGCGGCCATGGCGCAGCAGCTCCTCGAGCGCGCACAGGCTCATGCCACCGACGAGGTAGGCGTGCGTGATCACCCCGCCGGTGCGTGTCGCAATGGCGAGGCCAGTGGCAAGGCCGGTCGCAAGGGTCAAATGCCAGCTCGGCCCCCCCTGTTGCACCATCAGGACGATCGCGAGGGTCGACCAGCTCATGGCGAACAGGAACGGCACGTCGATTGGGGCGAAGAACAGGTTGCCGTACAGGTAGCCGGTCAGCAGGCACAGGGTGAGCGCCGTCAACCCAGCCCAGTGCCCGACCGTGAGTCGTGCCATCGGCACGACGGCGGCGAGCCCAGCGAGGCCGAACAGGAAGGTCATGGCGTGTCGGACCGTGATCGGGCTCGCAATCTCAAGCGACTGCACGGCCGCGACGAGCATCTGAAACCACGGTCCATACATCCACAGATACTCTTCGACCGTCTCGAACTGAGACCGGTCCGCAAAGCCGCTCGCGTACCAGGCAAGCGCCTTGGGGCCGTACTCGTCGGTGTTGAATTCGTCGGTCGACAGCCCGTAATCCGCGGCGGTCGCAAGCCCGATGACCAAGGCCACGCCCAGCACAAGGAGCACGAGCAACGTCTCGGCATGGCGAGCGGCAAATGCGAGGCCGAGTTTCGGCCTCGCAAATCCAAAGCCATCGCCATCCACCCGTTCAAGCACCATGCATCGTCCTCAACTGGTTGCATGACAACGCACCGGTGACGCCCGGAATGTGGTGGGAATTCGCGCGGCGGAATCGCCACATTGCTACTGCTACCAATGCGATCGAACGGCTCAACGAGGAGTTTCAAGCGGCGGGTCGAGACGCACACGGTTCTGCCTTCGGCCGACGCCTGTCTCACATCGGGCGACACTCGCTCAACCGTTTAATCGGGAAGAACCCCAGCGCACCTCAAGTGTTGTCCTTGGCGTAGGCGTTCATAACGCGCCGCAAGGGAACTTTGTTCCGAAGTCTCAAATCAGGTCTCCTAAGGCGATAGCAATGGCGATCCTTATCACCGGTGGTGCCGGATACATTGGGAGCCACATGGTGTACGGACTCGCTGATCGTGGCGACCAGCCCGTCGTGATCGATGATTTTTCGTCAGGCTTCGAATGGGCAATACCATCCGGAGTTTCGGTTTTCGTTGGGGACGTCGGGGATCACCGGGGAGTTGCGTCGCTGATCGCGAAGTATTCGATTTCGGAGATCATTCATTTTGCGGCTTCTGTCGTTGTTCCGGAGTCGGTTGCGGAACCGCTTCGATATTATCGCAACAACACCGCAAATTCCCGAAGCCTGTTTGAGATCGCAATCAGGTGTGGGGTGCGGCGTTTCATCCTCTCGTCGACGGCTGCGGTGTACGGGAATCCGCCAGCAAATCCTGTCACGGAAGAGACACCCATTGCGCCTATTTCACCTTACGGCTCATCCAAATTCATGGCCGAAACAATCCTGCGTGATGCTGCACGCGCTCATGGCCTGCGCTACGTCATCTTGAGGTATTTCAACGTAGCAGGTGCCGATCCTGCTCTGCGCACTGGACAGGCAACGCGAGGGGCAACGCATCTTGTCAAGGTTGCAGCGGAAACCGCCGTGGGTCTCCGAGAGAAGATGCAGGTTTTCGGCACCGATTATCCCACGCCTGACGGGACCTGCATTCGCGACTATATCCACGTGAGCGACCTCGTAAACGCCCACTATCACGCGCTTTCGTACCTGCGCGGTGGTGGAGAGTCCCTGACGCTAAATTGCGGCTACGGCCGCGGCTTTTCGGTCTTGCAGGTGATCGAGGCCATGCGCCACGAATCCGGAAACGACTTTCCCGTCGAACTTGCCGCCCGCCGGCCTGGCGATCCGGCGGAGATCGTGGCGTCGGCGGAACGGATGCGCAATCTGCTGGGCTGGAGGCCCCAATGGGATGATCTTTCCCTGATCGTCCGCCACGCGCTCGCTTGGGAACGCAAACTGTTGGCCCAAAACGCAAGGCTTCCGTCCAGGGTGTCTCAGCTGTCCCACTCCGTCCCATTGTCGGCAATTGGCAAGGTGAGACACGACGGGCGCCTGCCGTAGGTCAGCCGGGCGCAGCTGGACTCACTGCCAAAGAGCGCTTCCTGGCCGGCGATCCACATCCCGACGCGATCATCGTCGGCGACGCGGGGCACGCTCTCGACGAGGATGGGTCCGTGGCCTCGTCGGCGCGCACCTCAGCCGGCGGCGATCCTACTGGGCGCGGGTCCTTCCCCGCCCCCCAACCCCTACGGCTCAAGCGCGCCCCGAAATAGCGCTAGCCGCAGATCCTGGAATCTGAGTTGACACGGTTGACAGGTTGACACCTCGCGGTCGTCAAGGTTGACAGGGCTGTCAGGTCAGAAAACTCCGACTTCGGGTGGCGAGATTCCGGGGCGCGCTTGGGCCAGGCCTACCGGCGTCTCGGTGCGGCCGTGACCATTCTCGAACGCGACAAGGCGATGCCGAAGGACGATCCCGAACTCGCCTGCGCGCTGTTGCAACGCTTAGTCTAGCCGCTGAAGGAATCGCCATCCGCGAAAACGCGGAGGTTAAGGTCGGCGCACGCGGCGGCGGGAAATCCGCCTCACGGTGGAAGAAGCGGACCAGTCCATGGAGGTCTCCGGGTCGCACCTCCTCGTCGCCACGGGACGCAGGCCAAGAACTGCCGGACTCGGATTGCAAGCGGCAGGGGTCGAGCATGACGACCGGGGAATAAAGGTCGATCAATACCTGCAGACTACGAGCCGCGGCATTTATGCCGCGGGCGACGTGATTGATGGTCCGCGCTTCACCCACGTATGCTCGTATCACGCAGGAATCATCATCAGAAATGCGCTGTTCCGCTTGCGCGCGAAGGTCGATTACCGATCCCTGCCATGGGTAACGTACACTGATCCGGAGCTCGCGCAGATCGGACTGACCGAAGAGCAGGCACGACCCGGCCCCGTGCCGCACGGATCGCCCGCTCGCGGTAGGGCAGTAGGTCCTTGTTGCGCATCGCAAGATCGCAGAGCCGCGGCAGGATGATTTCGTTGTAGAAGCCCATCGGGAATCTCCTAGCAGCGCGGTTCGATTGTCTTGCTGATCTCGGCGGGCGCGGCAAAAATCACGTCGGCGCGATCGCCCATCATTCCGGCCGGCACGAGCGCAGGCGCGCCGCTTTGCGGGCCATCATTGCCAGAATCCGCCTTGCGGCCCCACACGCCCGCGAGGCTGGGGCCGGTCATGTTGCGATCCGGCTCAAGGGAGTGACAGGGCATACAGGCCCGGAAATCCCGTTCGCCTCGCGCGGCAGCATCCTGCTCCGCGAGAACAGGTGAGCACATCAGGATGGTAGCCAATGCTGCAAGAACCGGACGATGCATGCTCAATCTCCCTTGGAGAGATATTTGATCAGCGCTGCAGCCGCCAAGATCAGAACGATGACGACCAGGGCGAACGTGAGCCCCATTCCTCCCATCATTCCTGACGTCATGTCGTTCATAATGGTTCACCTCATTCGGTTGGCTCGGGAATCAGCTCCCGACGCCGCGTGGACCTGATCGGCGGCAGAGGCAGAACTTCGGCGGGAGACTGGGCGGCAGACCGACGCCCTTGACCAGCCCGAAGATCGCCGAGATCACGATCAGCGTCAGCAGCGTCGAGGAGATCATGCCGCCGATCATCGGCACCGCAATGCGCTGCATGATCTCGGATCCGGTGCCGGTGCTCCACATGATCGGCAGCAGGCCGGCCATGATGGCGACCACGGTCATCATCTTCGGCCGGACGCGCTCGACAGCGCCTTCCATGATGGCGTGATGCAGGTCCTTCCGTGTCCGTGGCCGCCCGTGCAGCGCGCGATCCGCCCCGATCTCTGCGAGCGCATGGTTTAGATAGATCAGGACTGCAGGGACAACGATCGTGGGCGCGCTTTCATGTAAATCGCGGGGCCTCTCTCCAAGAGTTCAAAAGCCCTGCGAAACAAGGGTCTGCAAATTAGATCGCGGGGTTTCTTTGGTGAAAGCCAGAACTACGACGTTCTCGCCGGCGAGGCGGCGGAATGCCTGAGCGCCAACGCAGCCGTCAAGCAATGCCGAGGCCCTGTCACGCAAGCCAAGCCACGTCGGCGCCGTGGCCTTCAGCCGCAGCGGGGATCCCGCTACGGGCGACTTCGGCGACGCCAAGCTGATCCGGAAGTTCGGCGAGGTGCCGGACGATCTCAGCACGCTGTGAAGCCTCGACCAGGTCTCGCCCGACGCTGCCTGGGACCCGCCGGTCTTGAACGGGCCCGCACCGAGTTGGACGAGAAGGAATTGAGAAAATGCGCTCATCGTCGAGCTCACGGCTGGCTGACCTCGGATCAATTCCTCTGCGCGGTCCAAGTGCCTGCACACCGCGATTCGCCCGCGCGACCGCTCCAGATGCCTCTGCCCGACGCTCCGGACAGCCTGCCCGATCCCGATGCGTACTTCTGTCCGACTCTGACCGAGGCGCGAACGGCCCCAGACGGCGCCACACGGCCCCTGAAGGTCAGGATGTTCGGGTGGCTGACGTTGCCGTTCACGACGTTGACCGTAAAATTGTAGGCCGGGTCGCAAGCGCCGCGCTGGGTGACGAAGACCAGATTCCACATCCCGTCGAAGCGGGAGCCGGCGAACGCCTGCCTTTGGAGTCCCAGGCAGCATCCGCCGAGCACGAGGCATACGGCGAGCATCCGCGCCGTCCGATGAATGGCTTGCCGCACTTCGTCGCTCCTGGTTATTCCGCCTTGATGTCGCCGCCCGCGATGTCCGCCGGAGTCACGGCGCACTCAAATCGTGCCGGACGAAGGGCCGCTCCGGAGAGCGGCCCTTCCGTGATCGGCTCACCAACCTCGCGTTCCGAAGCTGAAACCGATACTCGGGCCGCCGCCGTAATAGCCGTACCCGCGATCGTAGTAGCCGGGCCCGCCGTGGTAGCCGTAGCTCCGGCGCACGACATAGCTGTCGTCGTCGCCGCCGTAGTACCGCTGAACGTAGCGCGGTCCCCCGGTGCGGAAGCAGCGTCCGTACTCGTTGCAGACCAGGCGGACCTGGTCGACGTTGACCGCCTCGGCGGAGCCGACGTGCGTTGCGCCGAGGGGCGCTGCGGAAGCCGCGGAGGCGAGCAGCGTGGCGACGAATGCGCCTAGTGCGATGGTCTTCATGATAACTTCCTTTCTGTTTTGACGGAATCAATCGATCTCTTGGATGCGCGATGTTCCTGCGGCGGCGTACACGCAGGCCACGCACGTCGCGGTGACCGCCAAATCAATCCATCCGCGCGTCGCCCGTTCCATCGGCGTGTGGGTCGCCTATGAGCGACCGACCCATGTGTCCGGCGTGCAAGCACGGATGGCGCTGGCGCGCATTCCGCCCGGCGAACCGGCCGCAACTTCGAGCTGCTCCTTGGACGATTCCAATGTTGCATCATCGGCCGAAGGGGCCGTCGCGACGTCAAACGCGCTCCTTTGTAGGAACTGCCGGACGCGGCCAAGCTTCGGTCGGGGATCAGCGAAGGCGATGCTGATCGCCGCGAGTGCGGCGACAAGGATGGGTCCACAAGCCCTATTGAGGGAAGAAATTTTCGTGTGGTGAACAGGAGCCGCTGCGCGGCGAACGCGTTGGGCAGCATGCGTAGACGTTCGGTCGAGATCGGCGGTGAGTTCAGATGGGCAGTGATCCTGCTCCTCGTCCTCGGGATCTGCCTGGTCGAGGTGCGGCGAAGGCGCAGCACGTGAAGGGACGACTACGCCATCATGCGCGAGCTTGGCCGCTAGGCGCCGGTGGCCCTCGTCCTCGCCCCGAGTGGTCTTTTGCGGAGAAGGTCCTTTCCTGTCGCTCGCTACCGCCCTAATGTATGGCCTGAACATCGCGGCGGGCTGTTCTGAGCGAGGCGCCGATGTCCTCAAGAACGACGGGTTGTCCAGTCGCAACGTCCATTTCCTCGCATTCTCGCAACCTGAAGCAGGAACGACCATGCACGTGCCTCCGTTGTTTTGCATCGATGTCGCGAAGAGGGGGCCCCATCGGAGGCCGGGGCCGATTTCCGCCGGTGTTGGAGCTTTCGGACCGGCAAGCGGAGTTCGAGCATGGAGCTCACGAAGTTGGAGCGCGATTTCCTGCTGAGTCTGCTGGTCGGCTCTTGGATCAGCGCGCCGACGTTCGACCATGAGATCGTCTCGCGTGTCGTCGAACTCGGTCTGGTCGAGAGCGAACCGCTTCCGTCCGGAGAGATCGAGTATCGGATCACCGATGCCGGCCGGGCGGTGCTCGGCTGAGCGTCGGAGCCGGCCTATCGCCACATGGTGGGGGCCTCGCTCAAGGCTATCCGATCCGCCCGACCTGCTTGAGATTGACTACCGAGGTCTTGTCGCTGATGGCGGATTCCAGGAGCTTCGAGGCCACATGTGTCCGGGTGCTGGTTTCGTAGCGGGACACGGTTTCGCAGACCTCATCGAGGACGGCGCGCAAGAGCGCTGTCGTTTCGGCGTCGAACATGGAGATTTCCCCCTGCGATGGCCGCATGATGCATCAAGTCGTCCGCCGCCGGGATTCAAACAAGTTAAACGCTGCAAGAAAAAACTCGCCCGAAACCGGACTTCCCATGATGCAGGATGAGCGTAGCCCCGCCTTTGCGGGCTGGGGCGTGAGGGCGGAGCCACGCAGGCCACGCATTGGCGCGCGGCCTGACGCATCAACGGCACCGGACCGGTGTCGCTTCTCCCTACGGGAACACCTCCGGATTCGCGAATGTTGCAGACTCCGGCTCAGGACGTCGTATGCCCGTGCATCGCGACTTCGCGGTCTCCCTGGCGGCGGCGCGCAATGCCGACATCTTGGGAACGGGCGAGGTCTTCACCCGCAAGCTGGTGAAGGGCGAGATCGTGCCGATGAACAAGAAGGCGTGGGCGGCCAAGTTCAAGAAGTTTGCGCGGCTGGCCGGTGTCAACGAGCCGAAGAAGAACTGCCATGGCGTACGCAAGGCTCGCGCCGAAGTCGCGGCCTACTCGGAGTGCACGGAAGCGCAGATGATGGCGATGTTCGGCTGGCGCGATCACAAGATGCCGGCACTCTACATCGCCAAGGCGAACCGGGACAAGCCTGCGATCAGTGGGATGGAGAAGATCGAGGCCTACGATCAAATGGAGAACATCGCCGATCTGGCGATGCCGACCGACCAGAACAGAATAGTAACTTTCGAGAGTAACCGGCGGAAAAAGCCGTGAGATTTCAACGCCAAGTGTGGGGGTGGTGCGCTCGGAGGGACTCGAACCCCCACGATTTTACTCACTGCCACCTCAAGGCAGCGCGTCTACCAATTCCGCCACGAGCGCTTTGGGGATGCCGGCCTGAGGCTTGAAGGCCGACCGGATCAACGGCGCCGATCTAACAAATCCATCAGAGGGGTACAAGCCTGGAAAGGCCCCGAATTCCACAAGCTTGGGAAGAAAGTTCCGCTCCTCATGGCCGAGCTACCGGAGCCCGGGCCGCTACCGCGTGCCCGGCGTGCGCGGCAGCATCTGCTTGACCTCGACGGCGATCCGGTTGCGGTCGACCAGCACGACGCCGGAGGCCACCGGGAGGTTGTTCGCCAAAACCTTGACCTCGTCGGCCTCGGTTGCGTCAAGCTCGATGATGGCGCCGCGGGAAAGACGTAATACCTGATGAATCGGCATGGTGGTCGTCCCGAGGACGACCATGAGATCCACGGTGACTTTATCGAGAGTAGGCACTTCAGCACCACCGCAACTTGGGACTCTGCATTTGCACCTGCGATCATCACCACGTTATGGTTAGCCAATGGTTAATTCGCCTCAAGATCCCCGGCAACACCTCGATTTGACGTCGTTTTCCGCCTCCACTGGTGCGCCCGTGGAGTGGTGGATTTCCGACGCTCCGGTGCCCTACCCGGACGCCGTGGCCGCGATGGAGGCGCGCGTCGCAGCGATTGCGGCGGGCGAGGCCTCGGAGCTGGTCTGGCTGCTGGAGCACCCTGCGCTCTATACCTCCGGCACCTCCGGCAAGGCCTCCGACCTGCTCGATTCCCGCTTTCCGGTCTTTACCACCGGTCGCGGCGGGCAGCTCACCTATCACGGACCGGGCCAGCGGGTGGCTTATGTCATGCTCGATCTGAAGCGCCGCCGGCCGGATGTGCGGGCCTATGTCGCGAGCCTGGAGGAATTGATCCTGCGCACGCTCGCCGCCTTCAACGTGCGCGGCGAGCGACGCGAGGACCGGGTCGGCGTCTGGGTGAAACGGCCCGACAAGGGACCAGAGCACGAGGACAAGATCGCAGCCATCGGCGTGCGGCTGAAGCGCTGGGTCTCGTTCCACGGCATCGCCATCAACGTCGAGCCAGAGCTGAACCACTTCGCGGGGATCGTGCCCTGCGGCGTCACTGACGCCCGCTACGGCGTCACCTCGCTGGTCGATCTCGGCCAGCTCGTCACGATGGCCGATGTCGACGTCGCGCTCCGGCAGGCCTTTGAAGGGCTGTTCGGGCCGACCCGCGCGCTGGTGCCGGAAGCTGCGGTCTAGGCCTGTTCTCCGAAAGCGCGAATCGGCTACGCTCGCTTCCGGTGCCGCCCACGCCTCCCCCCTCCACCGGGAAAGCAGACGTCATGCCGGGCGACGAGATCATCGGACCGACTGTTCGAGCGCCAGGCATAAGGAGGGATTGCGCTTCAGCTCGCAATGGGAGGTTTTGACGATGAGATTGTCTGCGCCGATCTATCATCTGAAGCGAAAAGCAAAGCGCCTGTCGCGCGAGGCCGGTATTCCACTGCACGACGCGCTCGACCGCGTTGCTGCGACGGAAGGGTTTTCCGCCTGGAGTATGCTCGCGGCGAAAGCTGCGGCGATGATGCCGGCCAATCGGCTGTTTCCGCAATTCCGGCCGGGCGACTTGGTGCTGGTCGGCGCTCGCCCCGGTCAGGGCAAGACGCTGATGAGCCTCGAACTCGCCGTCGAAGCCATGCGGTCGGGCCATCGCGCCGCGTTCTTCTCGCTCGAATATAACGAGAAGGACGTCCTCGATCGCCTCCGCGCGATCGGCGTGGAGCCCGCACAGTTTGACAAACTGTTCGAGGTCGATTGCTCCGACGCCATCAGCGCCGATTACGTCGTCAAGCAGATGGCCCCGGCACCTCACGGCACGCTTGTCGTGATCGACTATCTGCAACTGCTCGACCAGCGGCGGGAAAACCCCGACCTCACCGTGCAGGTGCGCGCGCTGAAATCCTTCGCACGCGACAAGGGGCTGATCGTCGTCTTCATCTCGCAGATCGACCGCTCCTATGATCCCTCGATCAAGCCCTGCCCCGATATCAGCGACGTCAGGCTGCCGAACCCATTGGATCTGACGCTGTTCGACAAGACGTGCTTCCTGAACAATTCCGAAGTTCAGTTCCGCGCGGCGAGCTGACGATCACGGCTAACGGGCCGCGGGTGAGATGATTCACCTGCGGCTCGCTGCCTCATGCCGCCTGCAGCGAAGCCTCGAGCTTGCCAGCGATGTAACGGCGCTCCTGGGTCAGCCCGCCAAAACCGTAGGCGTCGCCCTTGACCTCATCGACATGCAGATAGGTCTCGGGATGCAGCGGGCCCAAAATCTCGGCCATGCGCTTGAACATGGCGGCGAGATAGGCCGCCTTCTCGTCCTTGGTGTTGGTGCCTTCGCTGACATGGATGTCGATCCAGTAGCTCGCCAGCTTCTGCTCGGCGAGGGACGTACCGCCTGCGAACCAGTCGCCGGCGTCGACCGGCTTGACGATGATGGCGGTGACCTTCGGATCCTTGTGCAGGATTTTTGCGGTGAGCTCGGACACGGCGCTGGCAATCTCGGCCTTCAGCACGGGGAGGTGGTGTAGGACACGGTGATCAGGGGCATGGTCGTTCTCCTCGGAACGTCGCGGGCTTATTTGCGCGGCGTCTTCAGGAAAGCTAGACCTTCCTCCTTCATTTTGATACATTATCTATTTTGGTATCAATGATAAATATTCAAAATGACGGCCACGCTCGACATCGCTACCGTCCAGGCCTTCCTGCTGGTTGCCGATCTCCGGAGTTTTACGCGCGCCGCCGAGGCGCTTGGCACGACGCAGGCGGCCGTCAGCCTGAAGCTGCAACGGCTGGAGGCGCTGCTGGGAAAACGGCTGGTCGAGCGCTCGCCGCGCGCGGTCCGGCTCACCTCCGACGGCGCAAATTTCCTTGATCGCGCCCAGGCCCTGATGGAGGCACACGACCGCGCGCTGTCGGGCGGGACATCAGCCGCGCAGTCGCTCTCGCTCGGCATTTCCGATCACGCCGCCAGCGCCGAACTCGTGCCGCTGCTCGAGCGCCTGCATGCGATGTCCTCGCAGCTCACACTCGCCGTCACCATCGGCTTTTCGCGCGAGATGCAGGACGCCTACGACGCCGGCCGGCTCGATGCGGTGATCGTCCGCCAGGAAGGCAGCCGCCGCGGCGGCGAGAGGCTTGCCGAAGATGAGTTTTGCTGGTTCGCCGCAAGACGCTTCGCTCTGCCGAAGGGCGAGCCGCTGCCGCTCGCGACCCTCGCTCCGCCCTGCGGCGTTCGTGCGATGGCCGTGCGCGCGCTCGACAAGGCCGGCGTCGCCTGGCGCGAACGCTTTGTCGGCGGCGGCGTCACCGCGGTGGTTGCGGCTGCACTTGCCGGACTCGCGGTTGCGCCCCTGGCGCGGCGGATCGCACCCGCGGGACTGATCGACATCGGACCGGCGCAGAAGCTGCCAAAACTCGGGAGCTCAAAGGTGATGCTGCATTCGAAAGTCAGCGATCCCGCCAAGCTGGCGGCCCTGCGTACCGTTGCGGCGACGTTTCGGAGCATGGCTTAGCGCTCGCAGCGAGCTCGAGCCGTCTCGCGACCTTCTTGCGGCTGCATACCGTCCGTGAGATTTGCCTAAAAATGCCCCAGAATGCGGGAACAATCTCTGTTTTACCGCGTTTGCACGGGTCGAGTCGGGGCCCGGGAATGGTGAGAAAGTCCAGTCAGCAGCGAGACTTGTTCGAGAGCGAACGCAGTTTCCGCCTGTTGGTTGAGGGGGTTGCCGACTACGCGCTGTACATGCTCGATCCCTCTGGGATCATCACGAGCTGGAACATCGGCGGAGAGCGCATCAAGGGCTATTTGCCCGAAGAGATCCTCGGCCAGCACTTTTCCCGGTTCTACACCGAAACCGACCGTGCAAACGGTAAGCCTGCCCGCGCGCTCGGTATTGCGCGGGAAAAGGGCCGTTATGAGGAAGAAGGCTGGCGCGTCCGCAAGGACGGTACCTTCTTCTGGGCAAGCGTGGTGATCGATCCGATCTATGAGGACGGCGAACTGGTCGGCTTCGCAAAGATCACACGCGACATCACCGAGCGTCGCAATACGCAGCTCGAGCTCGAGGCGATGCACAAGCAGCTCGCCGAGTCGCTGAAGTTCGATGCGCTCGGCCAGCTTACCGGCGGCGTCGCTCACGATTTCAACAACCTCCTGATGATCATCAGCGGTAGTCTTCACATCCTGAAGAAAGGAACCGAGGACGATGCCAAGCTTCGGCGCGCGATCTCCGCAATCGAGACAGCGACCAAGCGCGGCGCCGCGCTGACCAGCCAGCTTCTCACTTTCGCAAGGCGGCAGAGCGTCAATCCGCAGGCAATCGACTTTGCATCCCGCATCGCGGCGATCCGTGAGGTGCTCGACGCCGGCGTCGGCAGCTCGGTGCGTCTTGCTTTCGAGATCGACCGCGACGTCTGGTCGATCAAGGCCGACGTCACCGAGCTCGAAACCGCCCTGCTCAACCTCGTCATCAACGCCCGCGATGCCATTCCCGACGGCGGCACGGTGACGATCCGCGCGCGCAACGTCGTGCAGACCGAGCCGCCGCACGCCGGCGAATTCGTCAGGATAGAAGTCGCCGATACCGGGCTCGGCATTCCCACAGACGTGCTCGGCAAGATCTTCGAGCCGTTCTTCACGACCAAGCCGATCGGCAAGGGCACCGGCCTCGGCCTGTCCCAGGTGCACGGCTTCGCCCATCAGGCCGGCGGCACCGTGAAGGTCGCAAGCGAGCTCGGCAAGGGCACCACCTTCACCATCCTCCTGCCCCGCGGAGAGACCACGCCATCGCGCGAAACGGCGGAGGCGCGATCCTTCCAGGGCAGCGGCACGGTGCTGCTGGTGGAGGACAATCCGGACGTCGCCGTCGTCAGCATCGGCCTTTTGGAGCAGCTCGGCTATCAGGTGCGCCGAGTCGCCGATGCCGAGGCGGCATTGCGCGAGATCGAGAAGAACGGCGTCGACTTCGTGTTCACCGACATCGTGATGCCCGGCAAGATGGACGGGCTCAGCCTCGCCCATCGCTTGCGCGAGACCCGGCCCGGCCTGCCGATCCTGCTCGCCACCGGCTACAGCGAGGTCGCCGCACACGTCCGCGGCGATTTCCCAATCCTGCGCAAACCCTACGAGATCCACGAGCTGAGCGAGGCGATCGCAAAGTTGCCGCGGTGAAGCTTGCCTACTTCTGCTCCTCGTAAGAACGGGGCGAGGGAGCGCACCTACACCGTCGGCAGCACCGAAAACACTTCCCCTGCCCGGCGCAAGTTCAATTCATCGGCCCCGGCGGTTTCGCTGGTGACGCTGTCGACGCGCGAGGACGGCGGGCCGTGGCGGCACAGCGCGACCATGTCGGCGACATGATTCGGCGCGCCCGCGAACAGCGCCTCGACGCTACCGTCACGGCGATTGCGGACCCAGCCTTCGAGCCCGCACGTGGTGGCCTGGAATTCGACCCAGGCCCGGTAGCCGACGCCCTGCACGCGGCCGCGGATCGTGACCTGTAGGATCGCCCGGGTCACTTTTTCAATCCGAGCAAGCCGGCGCTGCGCGCCTTCACGTCGGCCTCACGCATGACACAGCTGATCAGATCGGGCGATGCGAGGCCCTTGAGCGCCTTCGGCGCCGTACCCTCGCGCAGCGCTTTCAGCGTCTCGTAGACGGCCTGCGTCGCAGCGGCGATGGGTGCATGGCCCTGGAGCGCGATGCGCACGCGCTGGCCGGCGAGATAGTCGAGCGCGTTCAATTCGTCCGGTGCGCCGCCGAGCACGATCGGCAGGCGCGTTGCCGCTGTGATCGCCGCGAGTTCGGCACGCGACGCGATGCCGGTGAAGAACAGCGCGTCGACGCCGCTTGCCTCATAGGCTTGGGCGCGGCGGATCGCATCCTCGATCGAGGTGATCGACGCTGCACCGGTGCGGCCCATGATGACGAGCGAGCGATCGCTGCGGCCGTCGAGCGCCGCCTTCATCTTGCCGACGCCTTCCTCGAGCGAGATCAGTTGCGTCTTCAGCTCGCCGAAGCCGGCCGGCAGGAGCGTGTCCTCGATGGTGAGGCCGGCCGCTCCCGCCGTCTCCAGCTCCTGCACCGTGCGGCGCACGTTGAGCGCATTGCCATAGCCGTGGTCGGCATCGACCAGCACCGGCAATTTCGCGGCGCGCGACATCCGCCGCATCTGCTCGGCAAGCTCGGTGAGCGTGATCAGGGTGATATCGGGATCGCCGAGCACCGCGAGCGAAGCCACCGAGCCGCCGAACATGCCGAGCGGAAAGCCGAGATCCTCGGCGATGCGCATCGAGATGGCATCGTACACCGAGCCGGGGCAGATGCAGGCCGAGCCCGACAGGATCGATCGCAGTTTTTCGCGGCGGGAACGGAAGGCCATGGGCTGTTTCTCTCTGGGACTTAAGGCGGCTGCCCCAAACTCCGTCATTGCGAGCGAAGCGAAGCAATCCAGAAATGCATCCGCGGAGACAGACTGGATTGCTTCGTCGCTAAGGGCTCCTCGCAATGACGGTGGCGCTTGCGGACAAACTGCACACCCGATTCACACCTTACGCAAACTCCAAAATCAACGCATCCACCGCAAGCGTTGCGCCTGCACTGGCGTGGATCTTCTTCACCGTGCCGTCCTGCTCGGCGCGCAGCACGTTCTGCATCTTCATGGCTTCGACCACAGCCAGGGTCTCGCCGGCCTTGACCTCCTGCCCTACGATCACCGCGATCGACACCACGAGGCCCGGCATCGGGCAGAGCAGCTTCTTGCCGGTGTCGGAGGCCGCGGTTACCGGCATCAGTCGGGCCGAGGCCGCTTCCGCTTCGGTCCAGACGTAGACCGGCAGCTCAACGCCCTGGTGCGCGAGACGGATGCCGTTGGCAATCGGGCGCGCCTGCACCGCGACCAACTGGTCATCGATGGTGCCCTGCCAGACCGGATCGCCCGGCTTCCAGGCCGATTGCAACAGATGCGCATTGCCGGGTTTGCCATCGGTATCGATGAAGCGCACCGTGATGGCCTCGCCCTCGCGTGCGACCTCGAGCAGGATCTCCTGGCGATCGAGCCAGACCGCGCGGCGGCGCTCGCGTTGCACGACGCGGCCGCCCATCTGTCCGGAGATCTGCCGCTTGCGCTCCCCGAGCACGTGATCGATGGCGGCGCCGACCGCAGCGATCCGCCGCGCGACCTCGCCTTCCGGCGCGCGCACAGCAAATCCCCTGGGAAATTCCTCGGCGATGAAGCCGGTCGAGAGCCGGCCCTCGCGCCAGCGCGGATGATGCATCAAGGCCGAGAGGAACGGGATGTTGTGGCGGATACCGTCGACATAGAACGAATCCAGCGCGGTCGCCTGGGCCTCGATTGCCGCAGCGCGCGACGGCGCATGCGTGACCAGCTTGGCGAGCATCGGATCGTAATGGATCGAGATTTCGCCGCCCTCCTGCACGCCGGTGTCGTTGCGCACGGTGATGCCGTCCTTGCTGGCTTCAGCGGGCGGGCGATACTTCACGAGACGGCCGATCGAAGGTAGGAAATTGCGGAACGGATCCTCGGCGTAGAGCCGCGACTCCACCGCCCAGCCCGTGAGCGTGACGTCCTTTTGCGTGATGCCGAGCTTCTCGCCGGCGGCAACGCGGATCATCTGCTCGACGAGGTCAACGCCGGTGACGAGCTCGGTGACGGGATGCTCGACCTGGAGGCGCGTGTTCATCTCCAGAAAGTAGAAACTCTTGTCCTGGCCGGCGACGAATTCGACGGTGCCGGCGGAGTCGTAGTTCACGGCCTTGGCCAGCGCGACCGCCTGCTCGCCCATCGTGCGGCGCGTGGCCTCATCGAGCAGCGGCGACGGCGCCTCCTCGATGATCTTCTGGTTGCGGCGCTGGATCGAGCATTCGCGCTCGCCGAGATGAATGACGTTGCCGTGCTTGTCGCCCAGCACCTGGATCTCGATATGGCGGGGATCGACGATGAACTTTTCGACGAAGACGCGGTCGTCGCCGAACGAGGCCTTGGCTTCGGCCTTGGCGAGCTTGAACCCCTCGGCGACCTCTGCCCTCGAATGCGCGATGCGCATGCCTTTGCCGCCGCCGCCGGCAGAGGCCTTGATCATCACGGGATAGCCGATCTCGTCGGAGATCCTCACCGCATGCTTGTCGTCCTCGATGACGCCGAGATGGCCGGGCACGGTCGAGACCTTTGCCTTGGCCGCAGCTTTCTTGGATTCGATCTTGTCGCCCATCGCCGCGATCGCACCTGGATTGGGGCCGATAAAGACGATGCCGGCAGCTTCCAACGCGCGCGGGAATGCTTCGCGTTCGGACAGGAAGCCGTAGCCGGGATGGACGGCCTCTGCGCCAGTCTTGCGGCAGGCGTCGACGATCTTCTCCATCACCAGGTAGCTTTCGGCCGCCGCGGGCGGACCGATCAGGACGGCCTCGTCGGCCATCTCGACATGGAGGGCGTCGCGGTCGGCCTCGGAATAGACCGCAACCGTCTGAACTCCCATGCGGCGAGCGGTCTTGATGACCCGGCAGGCGATTTCGCCGCGATTGGCGATCAGAATGCGTTTGAACATGCTTTTCTTGAGTCTCGACCTTGGGCGGGACCCCTCCCTGGCCGTTGGGGCCTACGGGACGGGCCGTGTGGCTCCCGTGGTACATCAAAATAAGCTGGAGGCAACGGTCTAAATCCGCGCCGCTGGCGTACCAGACAGGGCCAAATTCGAGCCTCGCGGCGCCCGCGAGCCTTCTACTGCCCCCTGACCTCGGACTGGGCCTTGGTCTCGGCCTTGAACGTGGCCTTGGACTTTGACTCGGCTTTGGCTGCGTCCCGGACCAGGCCGTGAATGAAGCCCAGTTTCGCGACCACCGCGGGCGACAGGATGAAAGGATAGAGGTCGCGCAGCCCCATCGCGCGGTTGACGCTGTTCATGGCGAAGGTGAAGGGCAGCCATGCATTGACCAGCGCCTCGACGTCGCGAGCCTCGTGGGGGTTGAAACGGATGCGGGTCGATAACTCTCCATCGCGGTCAACCTTGGGGCGCACCTCCATGCCGAACTCGGATGCCATCTCCAGGGTGTCGACGATGTGGAGATAGTGCGCCCAGGTCTCGGCAAAGTCCTCCCACGGGTGCGTGGTAGCGTAAGCCGAGACGTAGTTCTGGTGCCAGTCCGGCGGGGCACCTTCTGCGTAATGGAGCCGCAAGGCCTGGCCGTAGTCGGCAGAATCGTCGCCGAACACCGCACGGCATTCTTCCAGCCTGCCGCCTTCGCTCACCAGCACGTCCCAGAAGTAGTGCCCGACCTCATGGCGGAAATGCCCGAGCAGCGTGCGGTACGGCTCGCCCATCTCGAGCCTACGCCGCTCGCGCTCGATGTCGTCGGCTTCGGTGAGCGCGATCGTGATCAGGCCGTTGTCATGGCCGGTCATGATCCTCTGCCCGCCGTTCGGATCGTCAGCGAGGAAGTTGAAGATCAGGCCATGCTCGGGATTGTCCTGCCGGGTCTGGAGCGGCAGCTTCCAGTGGATCAGGGAATAGAACAGCCGGTGCTTCGCCACCTCCAGCTCGCGCCAGCCGGCGAGCTGCGCCGGGTCGGACAGATCGGGCACGATGCCGTTGTGGCGGCAGGCGCGACAATAGCCGGTGGTGTCGCCTGCCTCCGTCAGCCAATTGCAGGCATCGAACGCGGCATTGCGGCACAGCATCCGGCTTGCGCCCTCGTCGGCCAGCGTCTTCCAGACCTCGCCGTCGGGCTCGATCGCCGACATCATCTCCTTTTCCGGCAGGAAGGCGACCCGATGACCGCAGCGTTCGCAGGCGCGGTTCTCGAAATAGAGGACATTGCCGCAGGCCTGGCAGACAAAGAGCTTCAAGATTTAGCCTCTTCGGAAAGGGAGTCCGGTGACCAGGAGCCGTGGCGCCTCGCAAAGACGCGCCCACAGGCTCATCGTTCCAACGTTCGGAACAAATAGCCGGACCCCGGCGTTCGTTCATATCCGCCACCGGCGCCTTTCCCTGCCTATTCCGTTCTAAGCAATGGCCATCACGCTTCGTCTGTGTGAATATCGGTCCGGCACGTGCGCCCCCGCATGACAACGGCCGACGCCTTGAACCATCCTTTGCCCGAGACCATCGCCGCCGAAAGGCTGCGCCAGCACCTCGAAGAGATCGCGCGCGAGCGCGACAATGCCTATCGTGCGCTCCAGGAGCGCGAGGCCGAGCTCGCGCGCATCCAGCGCATTGGCAAGGTCGGCGGGTTCGAGATCAACTTCCGCGAAGGATTCAAGAACCGCCGTTCGCCCGAATATCTGATGCTCCATGGGCTGCCTCCCGAGGCCTCCGACGAGACGCACGAGGACTGGGTCAACCGCATCCATCCCGACGACCGCGACGACACGGTGAAGCACTTCTTCGATGCGCTGTCCGGGACCAGCGAAGACTACACCGCCGAATACCGCATCATCCGCCCCAGTGACGCCGAGACCCGCTGGATCCGCGTCGTGGCCAAGATCGAGCGCGACAAGAGCGGCCGCGCCATTCGCTTCGTTGGCGCCCACATCGACATCACCGACCAGATGCTCGTGCGCGAGACGCTGCGCGAGAGCGAGGAGCGCTTCCGCCTGATCGCCGACAGCGCGCCGGTGCCGATCTGGGTGACCAAGCTCGACCGCACACGCTCCTTCGCCAACCAGGCCTATGTCGATTTCGTCGGCCTGCCCTACGATCAGGCCATCACCTTCGACTGGCGCAAGGTGCTGCACCCGGACGACCTGCCGCATGTGCTGCAGCAATCCGTCCAGGGCGAAGCGTCGCTCAAGCCTTTCGTGCTGGAAGCGCGCTACAGGAACGCCAGCGGCGAATGGCGCTGGCTGCGCTCGGAATCGCAGCCACGCTGGGATCCGACCGGCAAGCACATCGGCTTCATCGGCGTTGCCCACGACATCACCGCCGCCAAGCAGGCCGAGATCGAGCTCCGGCAACTCAACGAAACCCTGGAAGAGCGCATCACTGAGCGCACCGCCGAGCTCGAATCCAACGAGGCCCGGCTGCGCGCGATCCTGGAGACCAGCAACCAGTATCAGGGGCTGGTCAATCTCAGGGGTGAGCTGCTCTACGCCAACAAGACCGCGCTCGATGGCATCCGCACCGAAGCACGCGACGTCATCGGCAGGCCATTCTGGGACACGCCTTGGTTCAGCACCACCGAAGGCATGAACGCCGTGGTGCGCGAGGCCTTCGACACCGTGCTGAGGGGCGAAGCGGTACGGATGGAGATGCGCCTGCACCTGCCGATCGGCGAGCGCGACTTCGACTTCGGTATGCGCCCCGTGCTCGACCGGCACGGCAACATCACCGGCGCCGTGCCGGAGGCCGTCGACATCACGGAGCGCCGCCGCGGCGAGGAAGCGCTGCGGCAGTCGCAGAAGATGGAGGCGATCGGCCAGCTCACCGGCGGCGTCGCGCACGACTTCAACAACCTCCTCACCATCATCCGCTCGGCCACCGACTTCCTGCGGCGGCGCGAGCTGCCGGAGGAGCGGCGCCGCCGCTACGTCGACGCCATCTCAGAGACCGTCGAGCGCGCTTCCAAGCTGACGGCGCAGCTGCTGGCCTTCGCGCGCCGGCAGCCGCTGAAGCCGCAGATCTTCAACGTCGGCAGCCAGGTCGAGGGCGTCGCCCAACTGGTCCGGCCGCTGGTCGGCGGCCTCATCGAGATCGCGGTGCAGGTGCACGATGCCGACTGCTTCACGGTGGCCGACATCGCCCAGTTCGAGACCGCGCTGATCAACCTCGCCGTCAACGCCCGCGACGCGATGAACGATGAAGGACGACTGACCATCGCGGTGCGGAAAGTTCAGGGCATTCCGAGCCGGCGCGCGCAATCGGCGCGCGGCGGCGAGTATGTCGCGATCTCCGTCGCCGACACCGGCAGCGGCATCGCGCCCGAGAACATCGACGCCATCTTCGAGCCGTTCTTCACCACCAAGGAGGTCGGCAAGGGCACCGGCCTCGGCCTGAGCCAGGCATTTGGCTTCGTCAAACAGTCCGAGGGCGACATCGCGGTGACGAGCGCGCCAGGACAAGGCGCCACCTTCACCATCTATCTGCCGCGGGCGCAGAGCCCTGCCAGCGATAAGGAAGCCGCGGCATTGACCAGCGAGGCGGCAACGACCGGGCGCGGCTATCGCGTGCTCGTGGTCGAGGACAACGACGACGTCGGTCTGTTCTCGACGGCGTTGCTGGAGGACCTCGGCTACATCGTCCGCCGCGTCGCCAACGCCGATGCCGCGTTGGCGATCCTCGGCGAGAACGAGTTCGCCGTCGATCTCGTCTTCTCCGACGTCATCATGCCCGGCATGAACGGCGTCGAGCTCGCCGGCATCATCCGCGAGCGCTATCCGGGCTTGCCCGTCGTGCTCACCAGTGGCTACAGCAACGTGCTCGCCGAGAACGCGCATCGCGGCTTCGAGCTGATCCAGAAGCCCTATTCGGTCGAGTCGCTCTCGCGCATCCTGCGCAAGGCGATCACGGAGAAGCTGTCGGGGGCGCGGTGAGGGTGAAGTTCGCGAAGGGTCGCCACAGGCGCTGTCATTGCGAGCGCAGCGGTCGCGGGAGGGACGCTCATTGCTGAGCGCCCCCCACCGCTCCTTGCGCCGTCCCCTGATCACCGACCCTGACCGTACCTTCTTCGAGCACGCCCGCCTTGAGCCATTTCTGGATCAGGCGGATGATGCGCGGGTCGCCGATCCGGTGCTCGACGAAGCGGGTGAGCCATTGCTGGTCCACCGTGTCGAAGAACGAGCGGATGTCGGCGTCGACGATGAAGTTCACCTTGCGGTGTTCGATTCCGACCGCCAGCGCATCCATCGCGTCGTGCGCGGAGCGCCCGGGTCGGAACCCGTACGAGAACCCGAGGAAGTCCTCCTCGT
>NZ_JADPKQ010000221.1:0-34280 GCF_023074015.1 Bradyrhizobium sp. 142 | reverse complement strand
AGCGGCCAACAGCCGTCGCTGGTGGCGCAACAGCGGCATGCTCCTCAACGCCGTGTTGACCCTGAACTGGTCGGACCGGCTGGGACTGCCCCGGCTCTCGTGACCTCAACTTCTCGAACCGCCCGGTGCGGACCCGCATGCCGGGTGGTGTGGCAGGGGAGCGACCCACAAGGTCGCCCCCTATGCCGATTGCGGAGCGCACTCTGCACCCACATCGTCATTGCGAGCGTAGCGAAGCAATCCAGTGTCCTTCCGCAGAGGCAGTCTGGATTGCTTCGTCGCAAGGGCTCCTCGCAATGACGGAGGATGAAGCGTTCGCGCAGCCTTACTCCGCCGCCTCGGCCGCCTCCAGCGCCGGATAGTCCGTATATCCCTTCGCGCCGCCGCCATAGAACGTGTTCTTGTCCCACTCGTTCAGTGAGGCCCCCTTCTTCAGACGCTCGACCAGATCGGGGTTGGAGATAAATGGCTTGCCGAACGCGATCAGATCGGCGGCGCCGGCATCCAGCACCTTGGTCGCAAGATCGAAGTCGTAGCCGTTGTTGGCGACATAGGCGCCGGAGAAGCGCTTGCGCAGGCCCGCATAGTCGAACGGCGCGATGTCGCGCGGGCCGCCGGTGGCGCCCTCGACGACATGGAGATAGACCAGCTTCAGGGTGCTGAGCCCATCGACGATATGGTCGTACAAGGCTTGCGGGTTCGAATCCGAGATATCGTTGGCCGGTGTCACCGGCGAAATGCGGATGCCGGTGCGATCGGCGCCGGCCTCGGCGGCAACTGCCTTGGAGACCTCAAGCATCAGCCGTGCACGGTTTTCGATGGAGCCGCCATAGGCGTCGATGCGCTTGTTGGTGCCGTCCTTGGCGAACTGCTCGAGCAGATAGCCGTTGGCGCCGTGGATCTCGACGCCGTCGAAGCCGGCTTCCAGCGCATAGCGCGTCGCGCGCTTGAAATCCTCGATGATTCCTGGGATTTCGGAAAGCTCCAGCGCGCGGGGCTCGGAAACGTCGGCGAAGGTGCCGCCAACGAAAGTCTTGCCCTTGGCGCGGATCGCGCTCGGCGCCACCGGGGCTGCGCCATTGGCCTGAAGCGCGACATGCGAGATGCGCCCGACATGCCAGAGCTGGATGAAGATCTTTCCACCGCGCTCGTGCACGCGGTCGGTGACCTTGCGCCAGCCGGCGGCCTGCTCCTTGGTGTAGATGCCTGGCGTGTCCTGATAGCCCTGGCCCTGCTGCGAGACCTGGCTCGCTTCGGTGATCAGCAGGCCTGCGGAGGCGCGCTGGCCGTAATAGTCCGCGGCAAGCGGGCTCGGCACGAAGCTGCCGGGCACGGCCCGGTTGCGCGTCAACGGCGCCATCACGAAACGGTTGGCAAGCGTGATCGGGCCGAGCTTGTAGGTCTCAAACAATTTGGTCGGACGGCTCATGGGATTGCTTCCAGGCAATGAGAAGTCCGGAACACTTGTGCATTGCGGCAACCAGTGCAAGAGAAGAGCCATACGGAAAGTGCAGGCGAGCTACGCGGCAAGGTCCGCGTAGCATAATTCATGTGCAATTTGGGTCACGGCAGCGGGTTTTCGCTGCGGCCATATATCGAAGCTCAGTTCGCGCCGAGGAAATCGCGCTTGCCGATATCGACGCCGTTGTGACGCAAGATACCGTGGGCGATCGCGGCGTGGAAATAGAAGTTCGGCAGCGAGAATGCGCTCAGGAACTGCTGCCCCTTCATGGTAATGGATTTGTCGGGACCGGCCGGGAAGGTGACGTCCTTGGCATCGGAGCCTTCGAACTGCTCCGGCTTGAACGATTTCACGTAGTCGATCGTCTTTGCCAGCCGCTGCTTCAATTCGCCAAAGCTCGTCTCGGTGTCGGGGCTTGAGGGTACTTCGCTGTGGGTCAGCCGCGCGCAGCCTTTGGCGGCGAAATCGCTGACGAGCTGGATCTGTTTCGACAGCGGCAGCATGTCCGGGAAGAGGCGGGAGCCCAGCAGGACGGCGGGGTCGACCTTCTTGGCCGCGCAATGCGCTTCTGCCTTGGTGAGCAGGCCGATGAGGCTGTTCAGCATTTGCAAATAGGCGGGGACGACGGCGTCGTAAAAGGACATGTGATGCTCGCTTCGATGGTGGGGGATCTCAGGAGAAACCTGAGCCCCACACATGGGAGCGTGAAGGAAAATTACAATCGCGCGCACGGCCTGTGCAGTGCGAAAATTCTCTTCGGCTGTCATCGCCCGGCTTGACCGGGCGATCCAGTACGCCGCGGCGGCCGTGATAGAGCCGAGACGCCGCGGCGTACTGGATGCCCCGCCTGCCGCCTTCGCTAAAGCTTCGGCGCCCCAGACCTCAACCCCGGCGAAGCCTTGGCGTAGCCGGGGCATGACCGCGAGGGGCGTTCTACCGCACCATGCCCGCTGGCTGCGCCTGCGCCGTGGCGCCGCGCATGCGGGCGAGCAGCTCGGCGGTGGGCCAGGAATCGGCGGGCAGGCTATATTTGATCTGCATCGCCTTCACGGCGGCGCGGCTCTGCTGGCCCAGCACGCCGTCGACCTTGCCGACGTTAAATCCAGCGCGGACCAGGAGCTGCTGCAATTCCTTGAGCTCGTTGAACGGCAGTTGCGCGACAGGCGCGGACGGCTTGCGCATCGGGGCTGCACCCGCGATGCGCGAGGCCAGATAGCCCGCTGTGGTCGAATAGATCAGCGAGTTATTCCACTCGGTGTAAGCCGCGAAATTCGGATAGGCCATGAAGGCTGGCCCGGTCCGTCCCATCGGCAGCAGCACGGAGGCCGCAAGATTGTCGTTCGGCAGCGGCCGGCCATCGGGATAGGTGACACCAAGCTGCGCCCATTTCGAGCGCGGCTGCTGCACCGAAAGATCGGTCTGATCCCATGGCAGGTTTTGCGGCACCTTGATCTCTTCCAGCCATGGCTCGCCGCGCCGCCACTTCAAGCCGTTGGCGATGTAGTTCGCGGTCGAGCCGATCACGTCTGGTCCGCTGCGCAAGAGGTCGCGCCGTCCATCGCCGTCATAGTCAACGGCATAGTTGACGTAGTGCACCGGCAAAAACTGCGTCTGGCCGAGCTCGCCGGCCCAGGAGCCGATCATCTCGTCGGGCAAGAGATCGCCGCGATCGATCACCTTCAGCGCGGCGATGGTCTCATTCACGAACATCTCCGAGCGGCGGCAGTCATAGGCCAGCGACACCAGCGATTTCAGCGTCGGCAAATTGCCCATGTTGGCGCCGAAATCGCTCTCCAGTCCCCAGAACGCGGCGATCACCGCCGGCGGCACGCCGTATTCCTTCTCGGCACGCGCGAACGCGGCCGCATAGGTCTTGATATGCTGCTGGCCGTTCTGCATGCGATAGGGCGCCGCCATACGGCCGGCAAATTCGGTGAAGAGCTGGCCGAACACGCGCTGGCCGCGGTCGCGGTTGACGATGCCCTGGTCGTAGACGAGGTAGGGCGAGGCCTGCGCGATTGTCCGTTGCGATACGCCGGCGGCAACCGCCTGTTGCTTCACGTCGGCCAGGAAGCGATCGAAGCTCGCGCCATTGTGGCACGACGCCGCGCGGGGCGACGGCGCAGTCGCCTTGGGCGCGGCGGGTTTTGCCGGTGGTGGGAGCAATTGGGCGGAGGCAGGAAAGGAAACAGCGACAAGGACAACGGCCGCGGTCGCGAGGCGTGTTTGGAGCATGGGGTTTCCGGCAGGGAGAAGGGCACGGTGGAATCTCGCGAAAGCTTATGTGAAGTGGGCGCCTCAAACCATCCCTTCGTCATGGCCGGGCTTGTCCCGGCCACCCACGCGTTTCGGTCCTTGCATCGACGAAGAACGTGGATGCCCGGGACAAGCCCGGGCATGACGGAAAAGCAACGTTGAACACAGCCGCGGCTCCGCGACGCACCATGAAACCTTGCGGCCGGGGCGGGGTCATCCCTACCTCAACAGCGCCGGTCCGCCGCGCCTCCCGCGGCCACGGCCGGTCCGGGAGACGGCCATGAACTATTTTCGTACCGCAATCCTCCTCGCAGGCCTCACCGCCCTGTTCATGGGTGTCGGCTACCTGATCGGCGGAGCCTCCGGCGCCATGATCGCGCTCGTTATTGCCGCGGCGACCAATCTCTTCACCTACTGGAACTCCGACCGCATGGTGCTCGGCATGTACGGCGCCCACGAGGTCGATCGTGCCAGCGCGCCGGAGCTGGTCGGTCTCGTCGCCGAGCTTGCGGGGCGCGCCGGCCTGCCGATGCCGCGCGTGTTCCTGATGGACGAGCCGCAGCCCAACGCGTTCGCAACCGGCCGCAATCCCGAAAATGCCGCCGTTGCCGTCACCACCGGCCTGATGCACCAGCTCAACCGCGAGGAGCTCGCCGGCGTCATCGCCCACGAGCTCGCGCATATCAAGCATCACGACACGCTGCTGATGACAATTACTGCGACCATCGCCGGCGCGATCTCCATGCTTGCCCAGTTCGGCATGTTCTTCGGCGGCAACCGCGACAACAACAATGGTCTCGGCATCGTCGGCTCGATCCTGATGATGATCCTGGCACCGCTCGGTGCCATGCTGGTGCAGATGGCGATCAGCCGCACCCGCGAATACGCCGCCGACAACCTCGGCGCACGCATCGCAGGCCAGCCGATGTGGCTCGCGTCGGCGCTGGTGAAGCTCGAGAGCGCCGCGCATCAGGTCCCGAACTTCGAGGCTGAACGAAACCCTGCGACCGCGCACATGTTCATCATCAACCCGCTGTCGGGCCACGGCGTCGACAATCTCTTCGCCACCCATCCCTCGACGCAGAACCGCATCGCGGCGCTCCAGCGGCTCGCGGCCGAGCTCGGCGCGCAGGCGACCGCGTCGATCGGCGCCAATGAAAACTACCCGCCGCGAAGCCCGTGGGGCCGTTCGTCGTCGCGTGGTCCTTGGGGCTGATACGGACCCGGCTACAAATACCGTCCGGCTTTGTGACCTGGCGCACACAGGAGCGTTCAGGCCGATGCTAACACCGCTGCCAGATGATTGCTTCGAAAGGGGAGGCGTGGCCGGCCTGTCGCTGGCCACCGTCGAAGATGACCAAAGCTGCGGTGCCATTGCTGATCGTCCTGGGCGTGCTCATCGGCCTGTCCACGCACACCGTTGTCAATTGCGGTGACGAGGACGAGCCCGACATCTGCTCGGCCGTGATCGGCTTCTCGCCGCTCCGCGGCTCGCTGATCGCCTTCGCCTATGAGGGGCGCGGACGGATCGCGTTGCGCCATGGCGACTGGCGTCGGGCGGTCGCCGATTTCGACGAGGCCATTCACCTCAATCCCAACCGCGCCTCGCTCTATCGCGACCGCGGCCTCGCGCGCCGACAGAACGGGGACCCGGAGCTCGCCATTGCCGACTACGACGAGGCGATCGCGCTCGATCCCAAGCTCGCCGCGCCCTATCACCAGCGCGGCCTTGCGCTCGCTGCCAAGGGCGATCTCGACCGCGCCATCCTGAGCTACAACACGGCGGTCCGCCTCGACCCGTCGGATGCGCAGGCCCGCTTCGATCGCGGCCTGGCGTTCATCGCCCGCGGCCAGGCCGACGACGCACGCGCCGATTTCGAAGCGGCGCTGGCGCTGCCGACCGGCAAGGACGGCCGCACGCGCGAGGCGGCCCGCGCGAAGCTCGTCGAACTCTCGAACGCCGAGCCGACCCGCATCGGCGCGCCGAGAAGGTGAAAGGAGCTCTCTCCCTCTCCCCGTTCTTACGGGGAGAGGGTCGGGGTGAGGGGCTCTATCCGCGAAGATGGTGAGAATCGGATCTGCAGAGACTCCCCCTCACCCGGATTGCATCTTCGATGCAATCCGACCTCTCCCCGCAAGCGGGGCGAGGTGAAGGCACCAGTCGCGACTACTTCGCCTTCTTCGCTTTCTTTGCCTTCGCAGCCTTCTTCACCGGCTTCTCCTTTGCCGGCTTCTTCTCCGCCTTCACGGCGACCGGCGCGTTGGCCGCGATCCGCATCGCGCGTGCATAGCTGTCGGCGACGTTGTCGGCGGACATCTGGAGGCGCCTGGCAGCCGCGGTGGCCTGCTCCATGGTCGCCTTGGCCAGCGTCTTGAAGCGGGCGCTCGTGTCCTTGCCCTTGGCCTTGGCCGCCAGTGCGTTGAAGCGGTCCCGCCGCTCCTTGGCACGGGTCATCAGGCCGGTATGCGCTTGTCTGGCCAGTTGCCGGATCACGACATCCAGGTCGGCGTCCGCCATGTTCTTCTATCCTCTTCGAAACAGTCACCAAATCGATACGCGGGACTATGCAGATCAGCCCCTGCCTTGGCAATTCCCGGACCCGCGTCATCCGCATCTTCCGGTTATCAAAACAAGAAAGCCGCGCTTTTCACGCGGCTTTTTGTCCAGTCCGTCTCGAAGGTTCAATAATCGTAGCCGGCATGCCCGGGGTAGTATTGTCGATTGCAGGCCCTGCGGCCGCGGTCGTAGGCAGCGGCATCGCCATGGGCGAGCGAGCTGACATATTTCAGGCAGCGCACGTAATTATCGTTACCGAGCCAATCCAGGCCGCCGGCGGCAGCTGGAGAGATCTGGGCGGAGCCGACGAGCGTCGTGACGGCAACGAGCGCGGCAATGGCGCAAAGAGCAAGCTTTCTCATGGTAGGCGCCTTTCAAATCGAGGCTGCCCGATGCAGCCTCCGTGAAGCGGACGATGCCCGATACTTCGTAGATCGACTGTGCTGTCTGTCACACGGCGAGAGTAAGGCTTGCCCGATGGCGATCGCCATTCTCCAGCGCGAAAAGAACAGGGCCGTGTTGTTGACGCGGCCCGTGGTATGCTTTGGCGCAGGAGCGCTACGTCTGCCTCACTTCAGCGAGGCGACGGGTCCGCTCGACGCGGCCTGACGGTCGGGGTCGAAGCCGAACACGCCGACCAGATATTTGTAGTAGTCCGGCATCTTCTCCCTGAGCGTTTCGCGGGACTTGGGATCGTGGAATTCGCTCTTTCCGGCCAGGAAGATGCTGGCGGTGACGGCGAAGAACTCCATGTGATTCTTCAGCGCGTAGGCTTCTTTGGGCAGGACATCCTTGGACTTGGCATAGGCGTAGTAGGCCTGAACTCCCTTGTTGTCGTAGCCATCGGGCAACAGCCGGGCGTGATAGGCGTGCAACAGCTCGTGCAGCAGCACGGCTTCCTTTTCGTAACGCATCATGTCCGGTCGCAGCATGATCACGCCGAGCCCGGAATCGACCGCGAGATCGACGGCGTTCGGATTGGTCCATTGCTGCTTGTCATGGTCCCACACGGTCAGCATGCGCGGAACGCGGCGCTCGACGTTCGGGGCGACCCGGCCGTAACACGCGGTTGCGGCGCCCTCGTCGAGGCAGGCCAGTTCGCTCGCGACGATCGGCACGGTACGGAAGAAACGCAACACGCGCGGCGACAGGCCGGCGTCTTCGACCACATCGATCTGGTGCTTCAGATTGTCGGTGAGCTTGTCGACGTCCTTGCGGTCGCTGTTCTCCGACAGGTCGAACATATAGCCGCGATAGCTCTGGAAGCCTGGCGGCAATGGCTGCGCTGCGTCAGCTTCGAGCGGCCCGGCATTGGACGCATTGGCGAAGAGCGCGCCGATAATGGTCGCGGTCAGCAGCAGCGCAACGCGCATGATGAACCCCCTGGTGTCACTCTCGCGCGGCAGAATAGGCCATCGTCGTTTGCGAAAAGTGAGTGGGGCGAGACTAAGGCGCCGATGTTGAGGCGTGCTTAATCGTTCGTTGCAGACCGCAGGGGGCGGGTTAGTCCCGGGTTAACCAAGGAGGGTATCCCGGCTCGGCGCTTCGGCGTAACATCAGGGGATGGGCACCAAGCCCCTAGTCAAGCAGCCGGAGGAGGATGCCATGTATGCCGCCATCCGTCAGGCCAAGGCAAAAAGCGGAAGCGCAGAAGAGCTGGCGCGCCGCATCAAGGACGGCGCCGTTCCGATCATCAGCGACGTCGACGGCTTTCGGGCCTACTACGTCGTCTATGCCGGCGACGACACGGTGACCGCGATCTCCATCTTCGACAAGTTCGAGCAGGCGGAGGAGGCCAATCGGCGCGCGATCGCCTGGATCGAGAAGGATCTGGGTCCGCTGCTCGCCGGACACGTAAGCGCCGCCGCAGGCCCGGTGATCGTGCATACGCTGGCGTGAGGCAAGCGCAGGCTCTCTCCCATGTCGTCCTGGCGAAAGCCAGGACCCATTGCCCCAGGGAGAAGTTGTGGCGCGAGATCGTGGTGACCCGTCTTCGCCAAACCAGATCTTGTGGTTATGGTCCTGGCCTTCGCCAGGACGACGGCGAGTTTGTAGTGTCTATCTATCACCAAACACGCAGTCGCTCTCACAGCTCCCGTGCATTCGAAAACGCAAACGAGCTCACCCGCCGCGTGGTCTCGTCCAAGATCAGCGTGCGCGTGATCGGCGGCTCGGCGCGCTGGGCGCAGTTTTCGCGCTCGCACAGCCGGCAATTGACGCCGATCGGCGCACCTTCCGTCTTCTCCAGGTCCATGCCGGAGGCGTAGACGAGGCGCGCGGCGTGACGCATCTCGCAGCCGAGGCCGATCGCGAAGCGCGGTTGCGGCAGCGGATGCGGCACCACCGGCCGGCGCACCATCTGCGCGATCGAGAAATAGCGCGTGCCGTCGGGCAGCTCGATCACCTGCTTGAGCAGGCGATCCGGCGTGTCGAAGGTCGAGTGCACGTTCCATAAGGGGCAGGTGCCGCCGAACTTCGAGAACGGAAAAGTGCCGGACGAAAAGCGCTTCGACACGTTGCCGGCATTGTCGACGCGCAGCAGGAAGAACGGAATGCCGCGCGCGTTTGGCCGCTGCAGGGTGGTGAGCCGATGGCAGACCTGCTCGAACCCGGAATTGAAGCGCTGCGCCAAGAGGTGAATGTCGTAGTTGAGCGCTTCGGCTGCGGCCAGGAAGGCCGGGTAGGGCATCATCACGGCGGCCGCAAAATAATTGCCGAGCGTGATGCGGAACAGACGGCGCGGTGTGTCGTCGAGCGGGCCGGCGCGGCCGATGATAGCCTCCAGATGCTGCGCGCATTCGCCAAGCCCGAGCTGGAAGGCGAGCTGGAACGCGCGGCCGGCCGGGTCGACCAGCTCGGAGATCAGGAGCTGACGGCGGTGGCGATCGAAGCGCCGCAGCGTCTCGCGCATCACGTCGACCGGCATGATGCGGGTCTGGATCGAATGTTTTTCCCGCAGACGCGCGGCGAGCGCCGAGTAAAGGCCTTCGGCCGGCACGTTCAATTCGTCGCGCAAGGCTTCGGCGGCTTGCTCGAGCTCCGGGAAATAGTTGCGGTTGGCCTCGATCAGCTCGCGCACGCGTTCGACCGGATTGGCCTCGTAGCGTGGGCCGACGTCGCGGTCGGCCATTTGCGCCGCCGCCAGCGTCTCGCCTTGGCGCGCTTCGGTATAGGCAGCATAGAGCCGTTGCAGCGCATGCGTCACGCCGGGGCAGAGTTCGGCGAGATCGCGCAGCTCCTGCTTGGGTACGTCGATCTGGCGGAACAGCGGATCGGAGAAGATCTCGTTCAGCTCGGCGAAGAAGCGGTCCTCGTCGGCCGTCGCCAGGTCGCGCAGATCAAGGTCATAGGTCTCGGCCAGCCGCAGCAGGATCTGCGCGGTCACCGGGCGCTGGTTGCGCTCGATCAGGTTGACATAGCTCGGCGAGATCCCGAGCCCCTCGGCGATCTGGGTCTGCGACAGCCCCAGTTGTTGCCGGATCCGCCGGAACCGCGGGCCGACGAACAATTTCTTCCCGGAATCGGCGGCCATTTAAGGGTTCTCCCGAGGCGCCAAGGATATACAATCCTGACCTATAGGTTTACAATATTTACAAAGTGACATCTATTACATGTACTGATGTTACATGACATCACCATTCAAATGCAAGCCCTCTGTACGAACTTCGCCTTCTCGCGTTTAGCTCTTGCCACGCATTTCGCAATGCACTGTCAAGATTGTCGAACGTACGAAGGGATATGACATGAACTTTCAACCGCGCGGGATCAGCGACCAAGCCATTCGGGGACCGGCGTCGTATCAGAGCGAGGTCGAGGCGGCCGAAGCGCTCCTCAAGAAACAGCCGACCTGGAACGGCGTCACCGCCGAGGCCGTGGCGCGGATGCGTCTGCAGAACCGATTCAAGACCGGCCTGGATGTCGCCCGCTACACCGCAGCGCTGATGCGCGCCGACATGGCGGCCTATGATGCTGATCCCACCAAGTACACCCAGTCGCTCGGTTGCTGGCATGGCTTCATCGCGCAGCAGAAGCTGATCTCGATCAAGAAGCATTTCGGCACCACCGACCGCCGCTATCTCTATCTCTCCGGCTGGATGATCGCGGCGCTGCGCTCCGAGTTCGGGCCGCTTCCGGACCAGTCGATGCACGAGAAGACCTCGGTGCCGGCACTGATCGAGGAGCTCTACACCTTCCTGCGCCAGGCCGACTCGCGCGAGCTGAACGACATCTTCCGCGCCCTCGACAAGGCGCGCGAGGAAGGCGACAAGACCCGCGAGAAGGAGCTGATCGAAAAGATCGACAACTTCCAGACCCACGTCGTCCCCGTCATCGCCGATATCGACGCCGGTTTCGGCAATGCGGAGGCGACCTATCTGCTCGCCAAGAAGATGATCGAAGCAGGCGCGTGCGCGCTTCAGATCGAAAACCAGGTTTCGGACGAAAAGCAGTGCGGCCACCAGGACGGCAAGGTGACCGTGCCGCACGAGGTGTTCCTGGCGAAGATCCGGGCCTGCCGCCACGCGTTCCTTGAGCTCGGCGTCGAGGATGGCATCATCGTCACCCGTACCGACTCGCTCGGCGCTGGTCTGACGCAGCAGATTGCCGTCAGCCACAAGCCGGGCGACCTTGGCGACCAGTACAACAGCTTCCTGGATTGCGAGGAAGTGACGGCCGACAACGCCCGCAACGGCGACGTCATCATCAACCGCAACGGCAAGATGCTGCGTCCGAAGCGGCTTGCCAGCAACCTCTACCAGTTCCGCCCCGGTACCGGCGAAGACCGCTGCGTGCTGGACAGCATCACCTCGCTGCAGAACGGCGCCGACCTGTTGTGGATCGAGACCGAGAAGCCGCATATCGAGCAGATCGCCAAGATGGTCGACCGCATTCGCGAGGTCATTCCGAATGCCAAGCTGGCCTACAACAACTCGCCCTCGTTCAACTGGACGCTCAACTTCCGTTGGCAGGTCTACGACGCGATGAAGGAAGCCGGCAAGGATGTCAGCAAGTACAATCGGGCCGAGCTGATGAAGCCGGAATACGACGATACGCCGCTGGCCATCGAGGCCGACGAGCGCATCCGTACCTTCCAGGCCGATTCAGCCAAGCGTGCCGGCATCTTCCACCATCTGATCACGCTGCCGACCTACCACACGGCAGCTCTGTCGACTGATAATCTCGCGAGGGAGTATTTCGGCGAGCAGGGCATGCTGGGCTACGTGAAGAACGTTCAGCGCCAGGAGATCCGCCAGGGCATCGCCTGCGCCAAGCATCAGAACATGGCCGGCTCCGATATCGGCGACGACCACAAGGAATATTTTGCCGGCGAGGCTGCTCTGAAGGCGGGCGGCGCGCACAACACGATGAACCAGTTCGGCTAACCGGGTAGCAGGAGACTGACAATGACCAAAGGCAGCAATTTCTGGGTGATCGGCGGTGAGTTCGGCTCGATGAACTTCCACAAGCTCGTGGAAGGCTCGGCCCAGGTGCAGGGTCCGTTCAAGACCCGAAAGGAAGCCGAGGACGCCTGGCGCTCCGTCTCGGAAGAGAACCGCCACAAGGCCGGCGTCCGCTTCTCGATCGTGGAAGAGCCGTCGCGGGTCTCGGCCTGACGGCCGCCTAAACTAACAAGAAAACGTCCAAGGACGGATGGTCCCATCCGGCGCAAGCCGGGTGGGATCGTCTGTTTTTGGCACACAAGAGCGGCCTGTGGGCACCGTAAGTATCTGGATTTATGGACCCTTTGCGGACGTTGTGGTTGCTGCTAGGTTAACGGAGGTGAGTGAGGACGAGGCCGACAATGTCACAGCCTGAGACCAGCGGGACCCATCCCGGCCAGCCGCGCCCGGTGCGGTTGCGCGACGCGCTGCTGCGGGCGCGAATCGAGGCCGCCGACCGCACCGGTGTCGTCGTTGATCTCAGGGACGCCGAGGTGGCGCGGCTCGAGATCCTGAACGACGCGCTTGATCCGCTGTTCGCGCAGGTTCCCGAGCAGATCGACCTGTTCGACCGCGGCATCAGCCAGGGCGACACGCCGCGGCTCTGGATCGATGTCGTCGCCCACATCGTGATGGGCCGCGACAAGCGGTTGTACCGCTTCGTCCAGGACAGCCGTTTTGGCCGCATCGTGCTGGCGGAGTCGCACGACACCGCCTTGATCGTCGAAGCCGTGACCGACTATGTCGCGCGCCGCATGATCGAGCGTGAGCATGCGATGGTGATCCTGCCCGAGCCGAAGCCCGCGGTTGCGGCGCCGCCGCGCCGCTCCCGCTTCTGGCCGTTCGTGTTCGGCTTCATCCTCGGCGCAGCCGCTCTGTTCGGCGTCGCCGTGCTGGCGGCCTTGCGGAGCTGGTGAGACGTCGTCATTGCGAGAAGCGAAGCGACGAAGCAATCCAGACTGCCGCCGCGGAGAGATTCTGGATGGCTTCGCTGCGCTCGCAATGACGGCAGAACTAAATCAGCCGCGCCTGCTTGATCTGACGGATCTGAAATCCATGATCGAGGCTGCGCACCGTCTGCTCGCAGCGCCAGCCGGCATTGTCCTTCTCGATCGCGAACAGATTATATGCTGCCGCCGGGTAGCGCCCATGTGCCAGCGCGGAAGCCGAAGGCACGCCGACCGCAGGGATCTTGCCGTTGGGGCCGTCGAACCACATCGTCGAGTGCACATGGTCGTGCCCGTGCAGGATTAGCTCGACACCGTGGCGCTTCAACAGCCCCAGCAAATCGGTCGCGTCAGTCATCCGCTTCTGGCGCGCGTCGGACTTCAGGGGATGATGAACCAGCAGCACGCGAAAGACGTCCTCGGCCGCGAGCTGCACGAGAACCTGCTCCAGCGCTGCGAGCTGGTCGCGCCCGAGCGTGCCCGTTGCCATCAGCGGCAGGGTCGGCACGGCGGTAGACAGGCTGATCAGCGCCACGGGCCCGCGCCGGCGGACAGCGGGGAAAGCCGCGGCGCCCGGCGTGTCGCCGGCGATGTAATGCAGGAATGTCTCTGCGAAGCGGTGCGACGTCGCGCTGACATAGGCGTCGTGATTGCCGGGGATGGCGGTGACGCGGTCGGGCCGGCCGACGCCTTCGAGCCAGGCCAGTGCCGGCGCGAATTCAGCCTCCAGTGCCAAATTGACGAGATCGCCGGTCACGGCGATGTGGTCGGGCGCCTGTGCCTGCATGTCGGCGACCAGCATGTCGAGTACCTCGCGGCGCTGGTACTTGTGGCGGTTGCGCGTCCAGTTGACGTAGCCGAGCGCGCGCTTGCCCGCGAGTTCCAACAGCCGCGGCCGCGGCAACGGCGGCAGATGCGGGTCGGACAAATGGGCGAGCGTGAAAGGTGCCATGACGCGCGGTTGCCTCGCTATTCGCCCGCTGTAATGGCAAGGTCGCTCGCAACGCGCAAGGGAAGCCTAAAAGGGGACGTCAAGGGAGCCTGATGGGGGGTCGTCTGAACCGCATACGACGGAAATGCGAGCCGCTGCTGCGGCGAGTCCTCCATGCCTATTTCCTGCTCGTCCGCGGCATGACCCTCGGCGTCCGCGCCGTGGTGCTGGACGCCGGCAACAGGGTGTTCCTGGTCAAGCACAGCTACGTCGCCGGCTGGCATCTGCCGGGCGGCGGCGTCGACCTGGGCGAGAACATGGAGCAGGCGATGCGGCGCGAGCTCAAGGAGGAGGGCGATATCGATCTCACCGGCGAGGCCGTGCTGCACGGCATCTTTCTCAACAGCCACGTCTCCCGCCGCGACCATGTCGCCGTCTACGTGGTCAGGTATTTCAAGCAGGACCGTCCGCCTGCGCCCAACCGCGAGATCGTCGAATGCGGATTCTTTCCGGCTGACGCGCTGCCCGAGGATACCACGCCCGGTACGCGGCAGCGACTCGCGGAAGTGCTCGGCGGCGCGCCGCTGACAGCGACATGGCGGTGAGGGCCGGCTGTGCTACAGCATGATGAGATTCGGTTGAACCGATGCGAGCCGAGAACTCAGAACACCTCTCCCCGCTTGGGAGAGGTGAACCATTGACAGCCAACCGAAACTAATTTCATCACGTAACCCGCCCGAATGGACGCCACGGAAACCGGATGAAGATTGCCAAGCTCGCCTTCGGCCTGATCTGCCTTGCGATCCTCGCCAGCAACATCGTCACGATGTCGCGCTGGAGCGAGGCGCGCGGGGTCTATGATGACATATGCTATCTCCGGCAGGCGCATCTGTTCCAGCGCTTCGGCATCGGTGGGCTCAACACCAATGCCCTGTTAGACTACGATCGCTATTTCGAAGGCAAGATGAAGAAGATCGCGTTTCCCGAATGGGGCGATCCGATCCGCTGGCCTTGTCACAATCCGATGCCGAACGGCAAGATCGTGATCCAATATCCGCCGGGTACCGGATTCCTGCTGGCGCTCTTTCCGGAAGGCCACCAGGTGGTGCCGCTCTACCTTGCCGCCAGCCTGATTGTCTGCGGCCTTGCGCTGCTTGGCATCTTCATGGCGCGAACGCCGCCTTCGATCGTGGGGGCGGGTGTGTTTGGCGCGCTTGCCATGTATCTCATGATCAACCCGGCGAAGGCGAGCTATTCGGTTGCGCCGACCATGGCGGTCTGCGCCATCGCGGGATTCCTGACAGCACTATGGCTGACAAGGGACAGGCGCGGCGTGTTGCTGGTTGCGCTGATCGGCCTCGTGCTCGGCGCGTCCGTCAATTTCAGATTGCCGAATGCGCTGCTCGTGGCCGGCTATTGCATCTTCCTCGGCATTCTCTTCCTGCGGTCGCGCACGTCAGCCACATTCGTGCAGGGCCTCGGTTTCGCTGCCGGCGTGCTCGTCGGCATTGCGCCGACATTGATCGCCCAGGCCGTCAATGCCGGCAGTCCGCTTGCGACGACTTACGGCAGCGCCGACGTGGTCGCGCCGGCCTTCGACTTCGCTGTGCTCGGCCAATATCTGCGCGACATGCAGTTCGTGCTGATCGTGCTGGCCATCGCTTCGACAGTGTGCCTGTTGCTGATCGGCAGCGTGCGGCAGGTCGCACTCGTCGTCGCCGGCAATCTCGCGGTCAACCTGGTCTTCTTCCTGAGCCACCCGATCTTCACGCCCTATTACGTCGTGCCGATCGCGATGCTGTCGCTGTGGAGCGTATTGTTCGCCTGGCTGATGCAGCCGGAAGATGCGTACGAGCCCGCGGCGCTTCGGCGCGAGCCGGCAAGCCTGGAGGCGATTCCGCGATGACGACCGTGTCACTTCGGATCGCCGTGCTGGTGCCCTGCTACAATGAAGAGACGGCAATCGCGGGCGTCGTCGCCGACTTCCGCACAGCGCTGCCGTCGGCGGAGATCTACGTCTACGACAACAATTCGCGCGACCGCACCGCGGCCGCCGCGCGCGACGCCGGTGCCATCGTGCGCAGCGAGCGACGGCAGGGCAAGGGCCACGTCGTGCGCCGCATGTTCGCGGACGTCGACGCCGACGTCTACGTCCTGGTCGATGGCGATGCGACCTACGATGCGCCGACCGCCCCGCGTATGATCGACAAGCTGCTCGACGAGCATCTCGACATGGTGGTCGGGCTTCGCATCGACCAGTCGCAGGCGGCCTATCGTCTCGGCCACCGGACCGGCAACCGCATGCTGACTGGCTTCCTGGCTTGGACATTCGGCCGCGACTTCCAGGACATCCTGTCCGGCTACCGCGTGTTCTCCCGCCGCTTCGTCAAGTCCTTCCCGGTGCTGTCGGATGGTTTCGAAATTGAAACCGAGCTCGCGGTCTACGCGCTGGAACTGTCGCTGCCGGTCGCCGAGGTCGAGACGCCCTACTACGCGCGGCCCGAAGGCTCGTTCTCCAAACTCAATACATGGCGGGATGGCTTCCGTATCCTCGGCACCATGCTGAAGCTCTATCGCGCGGAAAGGCCGCTGCGCTTTTTCGCCGCCATTGGAATCCTGCTGGCCGCGGTTTCGATCGTGCTCTCGATCCCGGTCGCGATCACCTTCATCGAGACCGGCCTCGTGCCGCGGCTGCCGACCGCCGTCCTGTCGATGGGGCTGATGATCATGGCGCTGTTGTCGGTCTCGTCCGGGCTCGTGCTCGATACCGTGACGCGGGGGCGGCGGGAAATCAAGATGCTGGCCTATTTGTCCCAACCGGCGCTGAAAAGGAATTGAGCGTCGGCGCAGCTGCGATGGACCTTGGCACGTCCAGATGCTATCCCGCCTCCCGTATTTCCGCGTTTTCTGAACGCGAAACGGAGCCACTTCGCTCGAAAACGCCATGACGCCATGACCGATCTCTCACTGACCATCCTTCCCGAAGCCGCCGGCGACGCCCAGGCGATCGAACGGCTGCTCGAACGCACGTTCGGCCCTGGCCGCTTCGCGCTCAGCGCCTATCGCATCCGCGAACATGTCGACCATCTGCACGAGCTGTCCTTCACGGCCCGCATCGGCACGCTGCTGGTCGGCTCCGTCAGGCAGTTGCCGGTGCTGGTCGGCGAGACGCCGGCGCTGCTGCTGGGGCCGCTCACGGTCGAGCCGCCATTCCGCGGCCGCGGGGTCGGCCGGCTTCTGATGGAGCGGGCGCTGAAGGACGCCAGGGAAAAGGGCCACGCCATCGTGCTGCTGGTGGGCGACGAGCCCTATTACAGCCGCGTCGGCTTCAAACAGGTGCCGAAAGGTCGTGTCACCATGCCCGGCCCGGTCGACGCCGCCCGCATCCTGGTGTTCGAGCTCGTCGAAGGTGCGTTCGAGGGCGTGTCGGGGCCCGTAGGCCCCGACTGGAGCAAGGCGCGGGGGTAGGATAGGGCGGGCGCCGCGGATGTCGACTGTTGGGTTGGAAGCAGAGAGCCGCTGCTTGATTAGACACTACGGCGTGAAGTTTTTCGGGCCTGCCCGAGATCACGGATAATGGCCGGCCATTGCAGAAGAGAGGGCATGATCCGGGACGCTTAGCCCTCCCGGCCGTCCGCTAAACGTATTCCCTGACAGGATCGCGCGCGGCTATGTCCAAAAGGCTTTGGCTACTGTGAAGTAGTTTACATTCCTGTGTTCTTGACCCGGGCTAAGATGGCGACGGCTTCTTACTGTCAAGGAGGCATCCGATGCTTGCGGCAATCAAATGGAATTCCCGGTATAGCGCTCGCGAATGGGTCGTCCAACTCAACGCACTGAATGCAAAACGACGGAAGGGTGAAAGCAAACGAAGGCGGCCACTTTGGAGGCACTTCGACGACACCCATCATTGGGACTCAATCTCGGAGGAATGGGTCCCTAACCACGATCGATGATCGTGCAACGCATTATGCGTCCAAGGCCGGTTCCGAGATATCAAGATCCATCTCACGGAGGGCCCCGCATCGGTCATCCCAATCCTGGCACCTTCGTCGTCGTGGGTTGATGTGCGTTGGCGCCGCTGAAGGGGACGTGCTGGAACGACGTCGAGGTCGATGCGAATGACCCCGTCGGACCAGCCGGCTCACCAACACAGTCAACTGCTGTTGGATAATTGGCTCGCTTACCCAGCCACGTGTTTTCCGAACGGCGCGCGTAAGAGGCAGTGTGCGGCAGCCCACAAAGCATTTTCGGTTTTTCAAATGCACCAAGATTCATAGCAAACATGAGTGGGATATTGCCATGTCTTCCATCAATCCAACTCTTCAAGTGTGGCATCTCATACAATCGCATCGCGTGACGGCAGTGATCTACGTCGCGGCAAAGCTTGGGATACCGGAGCTGCTGCGCGATGGACCTCTATCAGCCGATGAACTCGCAAAATCGACTGGTGCGGACAAACAGGCGCTGAGCCGCCTCCTCGTCGCGCTCTCGACCATAGGTATTTGCGCTGCCGCGGGCGAGGATCGATACTCATTGACTGACCTGGGCGCCGTTCTAGACGGTACAGCCGAAAAGTCCTTCAAGGCTTGGGCAATCTTCGAAGGCCAGATGCTGTATAGCCGATGGAATGGCCTGCTGGATTCAATCATGACAGGTAAAACTGCCGCGCAGCTTCAGGGTGTCGGCGACAGTTTTGAACTGATGGCGCGCAACCCAGAGACTGTCAGTATCTTTAATGCGGCTATGGTAGACGTGACACGTTTCGTAACACCGGATGTTCTACGTGCATACGATTTTGGTGGGATTACTCACCTGATGGACGTGGGGGGCGGTTCTGGCGAACTCATCGGTGCCGTTGCCAAGCAGTATCCACACATCCGGGGAACTGTTTTCGATCTTCCTCGGTGCGCTGAATCGGCAACCAGCCATTTGGATCGCATGGGCGTCAGTGGCCGCACCAAGTTCTTGCCTGGTGATTTCTTCCAAACGGTTCCGATCGGCGCAGATGCCATCATCATGAAAAGTATCATTCACGATTGGAACGATGAGCGCAGCCTAAAAATTCTCGCAAATTGCCGCCGAGCGCTACCCGAGAACGGAAAATTGTTATTGGTCGAACGAATATTGCCGGAGCTTCCAAACGTCAGCGATGAACACAGGGAGCAGGCGATGAGCGACTTGAATATGCTCCGCGGCCCGGGAGGCCTTGAGCGAACGGAGAAACAATATAGCCGCTTGCTTGATGACGCCGGATTCCAGCAACTGGCAGTCCTTCCAGCAGGCCGGTTCGGCGTGATCGAGGCGCGGGTCCGTTGAGGAACGATACTCCAAGTCGCAAACTCCGCATCGACGATGTCAATTCGTGGCTCGATGCGGCTGTTCGGCACTAAAGAGACCAAGGTCAGGTGTGCGAGGAACGGCCGACCTAATCGGGGCCCGTGGGCCCCGACCGGCGCATGGTCAGAACTTGAAGTTCGCGAACGCTCGCACGCCGATGCCGGGCATCAGCACCTCGTCCTTGCTGTAGGACACCGAGTTGCGGATGTTCTCGTTGAGAAGATTGTTGCCGACGAGGCCGGCTATCATCTCGCGTGCACCGAACCAGTTGCGGTCGAGCTTGGTCTTGTAGCTCACCTCGGCCTTCAAAAGGTTGTAGCCCGCCGTCGGCGTCTCCGCGATCACTGCGACATTGTTCTGCGCGAAGGCGTGCAGCAGGTTGACGCGCATCAGCCAATTGTCGTCGCGCCAGAACACGCCGCCGCCCATCCGCAATGGCGGAATCCGCGGCACGTTGGTGCCGTCGGTGAAGGTGGCGCGGACCACGTCGAGCTGGTTCTCGATGCCCCAGATGCCGCCGTGGAAGGCGCCGATATCGAGCTGCGACTGAAATTCGCCGCCGCGGAAGTTGGCATTCCGCTGCGAATAAACCGCCTGGTTCAGCTCTGCATCGGGCGCGCCGCATGAGGCAAAATCACCGTCGCACATTACGCCGGTGAGGCGGCGAAAGATGAAGTTGTCGAAGTGCGTGTAATAGGCGGTCGCCTCGAACCGGAACGGTCCGGTCGCCTTGCGCAAGCCGATTTCGACGGACTTCGCGGTCTCGATGGTGAGGTTCGGATTGCCGATGTCGAAGGTCGCGGTCGCATCATGGCCACCGCGCGAGAACAGCTCGGCCGGCTTCGGCGCACGCTCGACATATTGCGCGGTGATGCTGCCGACCGTTCCGCCCGGCAGGTCCTGCAACAGGCCGATGCTGCCGCTCTTCGGCGTGAACGACGGATTGCGGACGATACTTGTTTGTGGCGTCCCGTCGGGCAGGAAGTCTGCCGGGAAGTCCGGCGTCGACCCGTGCAGTTCGACATGTTCGATCCGGCCCGCGATCTGCGCCCTGGTCTGTTCGCTGAATTTGAACTCGTTGAAGACGTAACCCGCGACGCGGTAGTTTCGGTTCGGGTCCCACAACCCGTTGAACAGCGCGCCCGGATCATCCGGGCTTGGTGCCGTGAGTTCCTGGTGGCCCGCCTGGAAGCCGAACGCAGTTGTCACCTCGGCAAAACGGGCGTTGAACGGCATCAGCTGCACCTCGGTGCGGATCTCCTGCTCCTTGTTGGTGAAGGTCTGCCGCACGCCGTCGGTGGTGGGATCGGCGGTATCGGCCAGCCCGATCTCGTTGTGCCGGTAGTCGGTCGCGCCAGCCCAGAAGCGGATGGCGTCGATCGCAGCGGCGTCGGGGTGGTACTCACCCTTGATGTTGATCTTGGTCTGGTGGCCGTCGATGCGCGTGTTGTGGTCGGCGCCGTCGATGCCGGGGATGTGGTAGAGCGCGTCGTTCTGCGTGATCGCCGCGCCGATATAGCCGCCCTGGAAGAAGTAGGAGCCGCCGATCGAGGCGCCGTCCGAGCGCGTCGCCGAATTGGGCTGGCGGCCGTTTGTGACAGGGCGTGTCTGGTCGGCCAGATAAGGGTAGCTCGGGATGCTGTAATCCGTGGTGTTGCGGCCGTAGACGTCGGCGTGGAACGCGAAATTGCCGCCGCCGGTATCGAGCAGCACGCCGCTCTCGATGCCGCGATCGACCGAGCTGAACGCGCTGCGCGTTTCGGCGGTGACGCAGGGCGACGTCCCGGCACCCGCGAGCGGCGCCTTGACCGGCAGGCCATAGCTCTGGAACGGCGCGCCGCAGTTCGGCAGTGCATCGGGAATCCGGTTGTTGGTCGCGCTGACGACGCCGCCGATCGAGGTCGAGCCGTAGCGCAAGGCGGCCGGGCCGCGCACCACTTCCACCTGATTGGTCGCAAGCGTATCGATCGGGACGAAATGATCCTCGCCGAGATCGGAGGCGCCGTTTGAATTGGTGCCGTTCTCGACGATGCCGACGCGGTTGACGTCGAGCCCGCGGATGATCGGCCGGCTGGAGGCGCCGGGTGCGAAGCTCGAGCCGGTGATGCCGGGTTTCGAGAACAGGAGATCGCCGAGCTGGCCGCCGCCCTCGCGGCGGATCTCTTCATTCGGCACCACCGTGACGGTGGCGAACTGGTTGGTCACGATCGGCAGCACGCCCTGCTGAGGTGCGGCGGCCGGCGGAGGTGCCGGCGCGGCTTCCGCGGTGCGTTCGCGGCTGCGCGCCGGTGCGGCGCGGGTCACGCGGCTTGTGCTGTGTGACGGTACGACCGGCCTGCGCACGATGGGGCTGGGGGCCGTCACGGTGACGGCGGGAAGCTCGGCAGCAGGCTTGTCCTGGGCCAGCGCCGGAGTGGCGGCGGCGCCGAGCAGGAGCAGGCTTGCTCCACCAAGGCGCTGCGCGCGTCGCAATTCAAATGACATGATCCAGATTCCAGTCAGGCGTCGTCCGAATATTGCTTGCTGATCGGAGGCGGCCTGCCGTCGCGGTGCGACGGAATTCGACTTCAACGTCTCCTGAACCGTTGCCGGCACGCGGCGAGCCCAGGCGTGATCAAGCGTTGGAGATCAGGACGCGGGAGGGGCGCGCGGCTGGAACGCCGTGCCGGCCGATTTCAGATGGACGAATTCGGCGTCGGTGGTGCGGTAGAGCAACTCGACGGCCTGCGGCAGTAGCAGCAAAGGCGGCGTCGCGAACACGACGGTGCCCGCCATCGCGACCATGGCGCAGATCGCACAATTGTCGTCGCCCGGTTGCTCGCGGTTGGGGCCTGACGGCGATTGCTTCTCGACCGCGGCGCGGTCGATCGCAGCTATTCCCTTGGTGCTGTCGGTCTGCTGGGACCGGGCGAGAGGCGCCGCCTGGGCGAACCAATGGCTATGGCCGAACGTCAGCGCGAACTGCACCAGCAGCGCAAAAAGCGCGAGCCGGGCGCCTTGCCTGACGTTCGAGCGGAACCATTTCATCCAAACGCACCCGACATCGCGAGGCGCCAATCCCCGGCCGTTGCGACGTTACAATGTAACATCGCAGGATTGATCAGCGAATGTCAATCGCAGCCGAGCCCACCTGCGCGGACCGGCCGCCCTTGTGTCGTTCGTGCAACTGAGTATTCAGCGCCCTTCGCGGACCCAGGTCGCGGCGAAGGCGCCGAGCAGCAGCAACAGGCCGATCAGGCCGGCGAAGATCGGCAGCACGCCGACGCCCTTCACCACGCTGGCGTCGCGCATCCTGACCCCCATCCAGCCGTCGCCATGGAAGGCGCTGGTTGAGCGCACCGGCACCACGCGAGGGAGCTCGACGCTGGCGCCGTCGACCACGCGCACGGCGTTGCCGCCGGTTGCCTGCGTCAGCGGCCTCAAGGCCTCGGTGGTGGAGGTGACTTCCGAGAACTCCTTCGGATTGGTCGGGCCGACATTGATCAGCGCCTTCAGCGTGCCATCGGTTGCCTGCCACAATCCGAGCTCGTTCGCAGGCAGGCTGGCGCGCCACTCGCCGGGGGCGCCGGCGCTGAGCGTGAGGTCGCGCGAGACGCCGGACGGCGATGTCACGCTCACCGGCTGGACGCTGTCCGACATGGTCTGGCGCACCACCACCAGTTCCTTGCCCTGCACCTGGAGGCGCAGCGCTTCCTCGTCCAGATCGGGCTGCTTCATCAGCCAGTGCGACATCCGCCGCAGCAGATCGAGATGCGGCCCGCCGCCTTCGTAGCCGCGCGCCCACAGCCAGATGTGGTCGGAGAGCAGCAGCGCGACACGGCCTTCGCCGAAGCGCGACAGGAACAGCAGCGGCTTGCCGTCCACGCCCGTCATCACCGGCGGGTTGACCGAGTTGCGGGTATCGACGGTGCGGAAGAAGCGGCTCCAGCGCGGCGGCTCGCTGGCGGAGCCCTCCAGCCCGCGCGTCACGGGATGGCGTTTGCCGACGTCGGACAGATGCGCATAGAACGGCTTCTCGGTGACGCCGACCGGCTCGGCCGGCAGCACCGAATCCAGCGGTGTGCGCCAGATGCTGGTGTTGGAGGCGTAGTCGGGCCCGGCCGAGACCAGCACCGCGCCGCCGCCGCGCACATAGCGCGCGATGTTGTCGAAATAGGCGATCGGCAGCACGCCCTGGCGGGCGTAGCGATCGAAGATGATCAGCTGGAATTCGTTGATCTTCTGCTGGAACAGCTCGCGGGTCGGAAACGCGATCAGCGACAATTCGTTGATCGGCGTGCCGTCCTGCTTCTCCGGCGGACGCAGAATGGTGAAGTGCACGAGATCGACGCTGGCGTCGGACTTCAAGAGGTTGCGCCAGGTGCGCTCGCCGGAATGCGGCTCGCCCGAGACCAGCAGCACGCGCAGCTTGTCGCGCACGCCGTCGATGGCGACGACGGCGCGGTTGTTCACCGGCGTCAGCTCGCGCTCGAGCGGCGAGGCCTCGATCTCGACGATGTTCGGCCCGGCGTGCTTGATGTCGACGTCGACGCTCGCGCTCTGGCCGCTCGAGAGCGTGCGCTCGTTGATGACCTCGCCGTCGCGGCGGACAGTGACCTTGGCGCGCTCGCCAGAGACGCCCTGGTCGTCGAGGCGATAGGTGATGGTCTGGTTCTGGCCGACGATGCCGAAGCGCGGCGCCGCCGTGATCGCGATGCGGCGGTCGCGCTCGTCCTTCTGTCCGGTGATCAGCGCGTGCACAGGCGCCTGGAAGCCGAGCCCGGCGGCGTTTGCCGGAATATCGTGGACGCGGCCGTCGGTGATCAGGAAGGCGCCGGCGACGCGGTCGACCGGCACGTCCGCCAATGCGGAGGCGAGGGCACCGAACAATCTTGTGCCGTCGGTTTCGCCATCGGCCTGTCCGGCATCGACGACGCGGACCTCGAGTCCCTTGATCTTCTTCAGGCTGTCGACCAGCGCCTCCTGCGCCTGCGCGGCCTCGCGGGTGCGGTTGCCGAAATTCTGGCTCGGGCTTTTGTCGACGACGACGGCGGCGATCGAGGTGAGGGGATCGCGGTCTTCACGCGTGAAGGAGGGATTGGCGAGCGCCAGCAGGAACAGCGCCAGCGCGGCCACGCGCACGGCTGCGCCGCGCGCACGCGCAAGCGTCAGCACGAGCGCGATGACGACGATCGCGGCGAGCGCGATCCACAGGACCAGCGCGGGAACAAGCGGTGTGAATGCGATGCCGTAATTCATGTCGATCCTATTGTCCCAGCCGCTCGATCAGGGCCGGTGCGTGCACCTGGTCGGCCTTGTAGTTGCCGGTCAGCGTGTACATCACGATGTTGACGCCGGCGCGGAAGGCGAATTCGCGCTGGCGCGGCTCGCCCGGACTGAGCGGCAGCATCGGCTGGCCGTCGGGGCGGATCGCCCAGGCACCGGCAAGATCGTTCGAGGTGATGATGATCGGCGAGACGCCGTCGCCGCCGCGCGCCGGATGCTGCGCGCTGTCGTCGTCGTCCTCGCGCGGCAAGGTTTCGACCCAGATCTGGCCGGAATTGAAGCGGCCGGGGAAGTCGCGCAGCAGATAGAAGGTCTTGGTCAGCACGTGCTCGCGCGGCACCGGCTCGAGCTCGGGCACATCGAGCGAGGACAGGATCTCGCGCAGCGTCCGCATCCCCGGCGTCTGCGAGGCGCCATTGTCGCCGGGCGGCGCTTCAACCGCGTCGCGGGTGTCGAAGACCACGGTGCCGCCCTGCTTCATGTAGGCGTCGATCCTGTTGATGGCGTCCTGCGGCGGCTTCGGCGCGCCCGGCACGATCGGCCAGTAGATCAGCGGGAAGTAGGCGAGCTCGTCGCGCGCGGGATCGATGCCGACGGGATCGCCGGCCTCGAGCGCGGTGCGCTGCGCCAGGAACAGCGTCAGTCCGGACAAGCCGGCCTTGACAATGGAATCGACGTCGGCATTGCCGGTGACGACATAGGCGAGGCGGGTCTGCGACACAGACTTCATCGCGAACTCGTCCGCGGCACTGTCCGCGCGCGCCGGTGTCGGCGACAACGACAACAGGCCGGCAAGCACCAGCCCGACGATGATCATCGCCGGTGCGGCGCGGCGGCGCAGCAGCGCGGCGAGGCCGCCGCCCAGCACCGCAACGATGATGGCGTCGATCAGGAACAGCGCGAGCGCCGTCGACAGCAGCCAGCCGCGCAAATCGCGCGGCTCGGCGTTGGTGTAGGTGGCGTGCCGGGCGCGCAGGCTCGCGGTGTTGAGCGCTGCGATGCGGTCGGCGGCGGCGAGTGTGTTCACGGCGAGCGGTCCTTCTGCCGGACCATAGAAGCCCGGCGGATGATCGGGCGTGGCGCGGTCGCGATAATCCGCGGGCAGCGGCTTTGCGGTGGCAGGCGGCGGGCCGAAGGCGCCGAAGCCGTCGAGAATGTGCAGCGGTGCCACCGTCTCGGTGCTCGCCTCGCCGGCAACGCCGGCGCCGGGCTTGGCGGTGTAGCCAGACATGTCGACGATCCGCCGCAGCATTTCGACGAAGGTGCCGGACATCGGCAGATCCGACCAGCGCATATCGGCGCTGACGTGGAACAGGCTGACCAGGCCCTTGGCGCGATGCGCGCCGGTCACCAGCGGCGTGCCGTCTTCCAGCGACGCCCAGCTCTTAGTGGCGAGCACGGCGTCGGGCTCGGCCAGAACCTGCCGGCTCACGGTGACGTCCTTCGGCACGGCCACGCCGGCAAACGGCCCATCGGCGGCGAAGGTCGCAAGATGCTGCGGCTTCTCCCAGGTCAGGCTGCCGCCGAGCGTGCGGCCGCCCTTGCGCAGCTTGACCGGGACGAGATCGTCTTCGGCCTGCGCCAGCCTTGGACCTGCGAACCGCACCAGCACGCCGCCCTGGTCGATCCAGGCGTTGAGGCGCTCGCGCAGCTCGGGCGCGACGGTGCCGACGTCGGCGAGGATGATCATCGGCAGCTTCTGGTCGAGGAACTGCGTGATGCCCTGCTGCGGCGAGCCCTTGTCCGCCAGCCGTACGTCGGCGAACGGCGCCAGCGCGCGGGTGAGATAGAAGGTCGGCGCCAGCAGCGGCTGCGCGGTCTCGCTGGTCGCACCGGAGACGATGCCGATGGCGCGCCGCCGCCAGCGCTTGTCGAGCAGCTGCACCGCGCCGGCCGAGCGCTCGCCGGAGATCTCGAGCCGCGTGATGTCGTTGCGCAGCTCGACCGGCAAATCGAACGCCGCTTCGGTTTCCTTGTCCTGCGGGCCGAAGCTGTAACGCGCCTCGCCGATCGGCGAGGCCTTCTGGTCGAGGGCCCGCACGGTGCCGGCGGTGATGCCGCTGTCGGTGCGCAGCACCTTCACCGTCATTTTTGCCGCCGCATTCTCTGCCGCGGCGAGCGCCAGCGGGGAGGAGGTGCCACCTTCGAACACCGTCAGGCTGCGATCTCCGATGGTCTTGCCGAGGCCCTGCACGAAGTCTTCGCCGCGGCCGGTGTCGACGCCATCGGACAGCCAGACGATCTCGCAGTCGCCGGTGGCTTTCAGGAACCGATCGATCGCGGCGAGGGTTTCGACTCGCTCGATCGAATACGGTTTTGGCGCCAGCTGCCGCAGCGCCACACGCGCGGCGCCGGCCGGCATCAGCGTGATGTCGCGGTTCGGCTCCGACAGCGGCACCAGCGCGATGGCGCGGCGGTCGTTGTCGGCATTGGCGATCAGCTCGTCGGCGGCCCTGATCCGGATGTCCCAGTTCGAAGCGGCGCTCCAGCCGTCATCGAACATGATCATCAGCGGCGCCTTGCTGTCGGCTGTGCCGACTTGCGGATTCCAGATCGGGCCGGCGGCGGCGAAAATGACGAGGGCCGCAGCCAAGAGCCGCAGCGCGGTCAGCCACCACGGCGTCCGCGACGGCGTCTCTTCCCGCTGGGCGATGTCGAACAGCAGCCGTGTCGGCGGAAACTCGATGCGGCGCGGACGCGGCGGCATCACGCGCAGCAGCCACCACAGCACGGGCAGGCTAACGAGGCCAATCAGGAGCAGCGGTTCGGTGAAAGCGAGCGGCAGTCCCATCATGCGGCTGGCCCCGCCTTGATCGTCGTGGTGCGGGCGCCCGACTTGCTCACCTGCATGCCGGCATGCAGGAACAGCAGCAGTTCGGCCGCCGAGCGGTCGGTCGCATGTGTCGCGAACAGCCAGTCGAGCTTGTTGGTCTCGGCGCGGATCTGGTCACGGTGCAGCGCGAGCCGCGCGGCGTAATCCTGCGCCCAGCTCTCGGCGCGTCCGGCGGTGATCACGCCGAACCCTTCGGGCTCGACGAACTCGACGCGCCCGGAATAAGGAAATGATTCCTCGGCGGGATCGACGACCTGTACCAGGGTGCCATGGGCGCCGGAGCCGGACAGGCCGGCAAGGGTCGCCCTGATCTCTTCGATCGGCGACCAGAAATCCGACAGCACGATCGTCTCGGCCAGCGCCGAGGGGACGAACGACGGCGGCAGGCTCGGCCGCTCGGCATCGTCATGCAGCATCGCCTGCGCCATCTTGTCGATGACGCTGCGGCTTGCCGTCGGGGCCATCAGGCCGGGGATTCCGACGCGCTCGCCGCCGGCGACGAGCAGTTCGGCCAGCGCGAAGGCAACGATCAACGTGCGTTCGAGCTTGGACTCGCGCGCCTGTTTCGAGGCGAACGCCATCGAAGGCGAACGGTCGGGCCAGATCCAGACCGTGTGCGAGGCTTCCCATTCAAGCTCGCGGACATAGAGATGATCGTCGCGCGCCGAGCGGCGCCAGTCGACGTTCTGCGACGGCTCGCCGGAGACGAAGCGGCGGTATTGCCAGAAATTTTCGCCGGAGCCGGCGCGGCGCCGGCCGTGCAGGCCGTGGATGACATTGGCGGCGATACGGCGGGCCTCGAGCACCAGGCGCGGCAGCGAAGCGGCGAGCGTGCGGCTTTCGCCATCGGCACGTCGGATCGCGATGATCTCCTTCGCCGTGTGCCCGTTCTCCGCTGCCATCAACCGATCCGTGTCTTCAACTGCCGGATCACCTCCGGAATGGTGCGGCCTTCGGCACGCGCCTGGAACGTCAGCGCCATGCGGTGCTTCAGCACGGGCTCGGCGAGGTCGAGCACGTCATCGACCGAAGGCGCGAGCCGTCCGTCGATCAGCGCACGTGCGCGCACCGCGAGCATGAGAGATTGGCTGGCACGCGGACCAGGTCCCCAGGCGATGAACTTGCCGGTCTCGCCGCTGTCTGGACCCGGACGGGCCGCGCGCACCAGCGACAGGATGGCCTCCACCACGGAATCGCCGACCGGCAGGCGGCGGATCAGCCGCTGCGCGGTGATCAGCGCGTCCGCGGTCATCGAACCCCGCGCCAGCGTCTCGTCGGCGCCGGTGGTCTCGAACAGGATGCGGCGCTCGGCGTCGCGATCGGGATAGTCGACGTCGATCTCCATCAGGAAGCGGTCGAGCTGCGCTTCGGGCAGCGGATAGGTGCCTTCCTGCTCCAGCGGATTCTGCGTCGCGAGCACGTGGAACGGCTTCGGCAGGTCGTGACGCGCGCCGGCAACGGTGATGTGCTGCTCCTGCATGGCCTGGAGCAGCGCCGATTGCGTACGCGGGCTGGCGCGGTTGATCTCGTCGGCCATCAGCAGCTGCGCGAACACGGGGCCGGCGATAAAGCGGAACGAGCGCTTGCCCGCGGTGCTCTCGTCAAGCACTTCGGCGCCGAGAATATCCGACGGCATCAGGTCGGGCGTGAACTGGATGCGCTTGGCGTCCAGGCCCAGCGTGACGCCGAGCGTTTCGACCAGCTTGGTCTTGGCGAGGCCGGGCACGCCGATCAGCAGCGCGTGGCCGCCGGAGAGGATGGTGACCAGCGTGTTCTCGATCACGCGATCCTGGCCGAAGATGACGGAAGCGATCGCTTCCTTCGCAGCGCGAATTTGACTGGACACCTGCTCGGCCGAACGAACGATACCGTCCTCGAGTTTCTCGACACTCTCCGCCATCCGTCAGCTCCTTGAAGTCCGCCACGCGGGGTTCGCTCGCGTCGTCAAACCATCTCATCACGCGAGATCATGGCCCTATGCTAGACTTGCAGGAAAGCCATGTATTCGTTGAATTAACCTATCCCCACCTTATCGGCTTAAGGATATGTAGGGCATCACGAAGTGGCGACCTCCACACCGCATTGATCCGGGGATGGAACCGCGCACCGATGTACAACGTAGACTTACAAATCAGACCTGCACCAATCGTGCCAAATGACCAAATGACAAAGTCAGGGCAAACCATGGCGAACCAAGGGCAGAGTGCCGATCGTGGTCTCGAAGGGCTGACTGCCGCCGCAAAAACTGCTGCCAATACCGAAGGCGCCAAAAAGGGCCTGCCGCCGGTGCATCTGTGGAATCCGCCGTTTTGCGGCGATCTCGACATGCGAATCGCCAAGGATGGTACATGGTTCTACCTGGGCACGCCAATCGGGCGGCCGGCGCTGGTCCGCCTGTTCTCGACGATCCTGAAGCGCGAAGGCGGCAAGCATTTTCTCGTTACGCCGGTGGAGAAGGTCGGCATCCGCGTCGAGGACGCGCCGTTCATGGCGGTCGAGATGCAGAAGGATGGCGAGGACAATCATCGCGTGCTCCGCTTCCGCACCAATGTCGACGACTGGGTCACCTGCGATGCCGCGCACCGGCTGCGTTTCGAGCAGGCGGCGGACGGCGGGCTGACGCCCTATCTGCACGTGCGCGCCGATCTCTGGGCCAAGGTCACGCGCGCGCTCTATTACGATCTGGTTGACATGGGCGAGGAGCGGATGGTCGATGGCCAGCCGATGTTCGGCGTCGAGTCGGCTGGCGAATTCTTCGCCATGGCCGACGCGGCGCAGGTGAGGGCCGTGCTTTGAACAAGCCTATTCTGAAGAACGATCCCGCCACGCTCGGCGCGGCCGATTTCTTCGCTCGCTCTAGGGCGCGATTGCGCTTCGACGTTCCGCTCGGGCTCTACGATCCCAACATCATTCCGGCCTCGGGCGATCCCGGCACCGACAAGATGCTCGAGATCATTGCACGCGAGCAGCCGGTGCGGCCGGCGGCGGTCCTGATCGGGGTGGTCGACCACCCCGAGCCGACCATTCTCCTGACGCAGCGTTCGGCGCATCTGAACGACCACGCCGGCCAGATCGCCTTTCCCGGCGGCAAGATCGACGCCACCGATACTTCCCCGCTCGATGCGGCGCTGCGCGAGGCCGAGGAGGAGGTCGGGCTGTCGCGCGATTTCGTCGAGCCGATCGGCTATCTCGATCTCTACGGCACCGCCTTCGGCTTTCGCATCCTGCCGACGGTTGCCAGGGTGCGGCCGGGTTTTGAGCTGACGATCAACCATTCCGAGGTTGATGATGCGTTCGAGGTGCCGCTATCCTTTCTGATGAACCCGGCGAACCACCAGGTGCACAGCAAGGAATTCCGCGGCATGGAGCGGTCCTACTACGCGATGCCGTTTGCGGAACGCTACATCTGGGGCGCGACGGCCGGCATGCTGCGTGTGCTGTATGAGCGGATCTATTCGTCATGATCCGGCCGGTGCTGACCGAGATCGGAATTTTCCTCATTCCCTTCGTCGTCTATGCGTTGTTTCTGGCCGCCACCCGTTCCGGACTGTTCGTCCAATCGTCCTGGCCGATCACCATCGTCGCGCGCCTTGCCCTGGCGGCGCTCGTGCTGGTGATCGCAGGGCTGATCGGGCTGGCGCATTTCTCGGGCGCCGCGCCGGATTCGACCTATATTCCCGCCCATATCGAGAACGGTAAGCTCGTGCCGGGCAGAGAAAAATAAGGGCCAACCGATGAGCGCGGAGCCGTTACTTGCCGATGCGCCCTGGCTGATCGCCGGCGGGACGGCGCGCGTCCTGCAGCTGCTCAACGCCAACGGCGAGGAGGCGCGCGTGGTCGGCGGCGCCGTCCGCAACGCACTTCTGGGTTTGGCGCACGGCGACATCGACATCGCGACCACGGCGCTGCCGGAGGAAGTGATGCGGCGCGCCAGGGCGGCCAGCATCAAGAGCGTGCCGACCGGCGTCGACCACGGCACCGTCACGCTCGTCATCGACAGCCAGCCCTATGAAGTCACGACGCTGCGCGAGGACACCGAGACGTTCGGCCGCAAGGCCAAGGTCGCCTTCGGCCGCGACTGGGTGAGGGACGCGGAGCGGCGCGACTTCACCATGAACGGGCTCTCGGTCGATGCGAACGGCGTCGTTTACGACTATGTCGGGGGGATCGCGGATGCCGCCGCGCGCCGCGTGCGCTTCATCGGCGATCCCGACCAGCGCATCGCCGAGGACTATTTGCGCATCCTGCGCTTCTTCCGCATCCACGCCGCCTTCGGCGCCGGCGAGCCCGATCGCGACGGCTATCTCGCCTGCATTCGCGGACGCGCGGGTCTTGCGAACCTGTCGGCCGAGCGCGCGCGCATGGAAATTCTGAAACTGCTGGTCGCCGGCGGCGCGTCCGCAGCCGCGCTAGCAATGGCCGAGGGCGGACTGTTGCAAGCGCTGATCGGCGGCGTCGCCTATACCGGGCCGCTATCGGCGATGATCGCGATCGAACGCGCGCTCGGTCTGCCGGCGAGCGTCACCCGGCGCCTGGCCGCGCTGACGGTGGCCGTGACCGAGGATGCAAAACGCGTCGCCGCGCGCTTGAGGCTCTCCAACGCCGAAGCCAAGGCGCTGGATTCGATGGGGCATCGCTGGTGGCGCTTTGCCACCAAGGACGAGGCCAATGCGCGGCGGCTGCTCTATCGGCTGGGTCCGGAGCGCTATCACGATCGCGTGTTGCTGGCCTGGGCGAGGAACGGCGGCGACGTCACGTCCTCGCGCTGGCGCGAGCTCGCCGAGCTGCCGCAGCGCTGGACCGCGCCGAAATTTCCGCTGAAGGCGGCCGATTTCATCGCGCGCGGTATGGCGGAAGGACCTGCGCTCGGCCATGTATTGACGCTCGCCGAGGACGCTTGGCTTGCGGCCGATTTTCCCCTAGAGGAGGCGGCGCTCGCTTCCATCGCAGATCAAGCTGCGGCACGCGTCAGCCGCGATCAGAAAAATTGAACATCGTCTCAGGCTTCGCCGACATCTCGCTCCTTCAGCTTCTGCTGGTCGCGTTGATGGCGTTGTTTGCGTCCGTTATCGGTGGTCTGGCCGGCTACGGCACCGGCGCCTTGATGCCGCTGGTGCTGGTGCCGCTCGTCGGCGCCGAGCCGGTGGTGCCGATCATCGCGATCTCCGCGATCTTCACCAATTCGAGCCGTGCGGCCGCCTATCTCCGCTATGCCGATCGCCGCCGCGCCCTGATCGTGCTTGCCTGCGCGGCGCTGACGACGGCGCTTGGCGCTTACGGCTATACGCGCCTCACCAATGCCGGTGCAGTGCTCGTGATCGGCACCATGCTGATCCTCAGTGTGCCGCTGCGCCGCGTGCTCCGCCGCCGCCAGGTCAAGATCGGCGACACCGGCCTTGCGGCCGGCTCGGTCGGTTACGGCGTGCTCGTCGGCGGCACGTCGGGCTCCGGCGTGATCCTGCTGTCGCTGCTGATGGCCGCCGGCCTCGAAGGCGCCGCCGTGATCGCCACCGATGCGATGATCTCGCTCGGCACCGGCCTCATCAAGATTTCGGTGTTTGGCTTGGCGGGCGCCGTGACCGCGCAGGTGCTCGCCTTTGCGCTTCTGATCGGAGCAATCGCGATCCCCGGCGCGTTCTTGGCAAAAGCTTTCGTCGAGCGGATGCCGGTGCACATCCATACCGCGATCCTCGACGTCGCGGTGATTACCGGCGGGCTCGTGATGATCTCGGCGGCGGCGAGGCAGCTGATCGCGTAGATGACCCCGGCCCACGAGGCATCGGCGCCTGGACCGCGGACCGAATCTCGTCCAGGGCATGTAGTTTAACGTCGCCTTCCGCTGCTAGATCGGACGCCGAGCTGCACTTGCCTGGACCTACGCCTTCGCCCCTAAGTGGCCGTCAAGCTTGGCGTGGTAATCAATCGGCGAGCCGCGGGTGTCATGTGGCATGGGCGGCGCAACCCTTAACGCGCTTCTGCCTTTCGCGCCGAGACCAGGAGCATCATCGGCCGCTCCAGCTCTTCGGCCAGTTCGGGCAACAGCTCGATCTGCTCGCGAGTCGGGGCGAATTCCTCGACCCGCCGTAACTCAAGGCCCGCATCGATCAGCGCGTTGAGCGTCGTGCCGAGTGTCCGGTGATGCTTCAGCACGCCCTTGACGAACGAGTCCGTGCGGCGTTCGCCCTCTTCCGAATAGCGATTGACCGGCCAGGTCTTGCGGCCGCTTTCATCGGTAATCCAATGCGGATGCGCCGCAGCCATGAAGATCGGATGCTCGATCGTGAAGATCAGATCACCGCCGAGAACCAGCGCCTTGTGGATCATGCGCGTAAGGCGCCCGATATCCGCGACATAGTGAAAGGTCAGGGCGCTATAAACGAGTTCGAAAGCCCCCTTGGGCAGTTCCAATGTCTCGAGATCGGCGGTCCGATATTCAATGGCCGGATCCGAGGTATCGGCCTTGGCGCGGGCGATCATGTTCTGCGATAGATCGATGCCAAGCACCGAGACCGCGCCCTGCGCGCGCATCCAGCGGGAGGCCCAGCCGAAGCGGCAGCCCAGATCGGCCACGCGCTTGCCGGTCAGCGCGGGGAGCATGGCTTGGATCGTCGGCCATTCGGGGGCGCCGTCCAGCCCATGTACCTGTCGGGGCAACTGCCTGTAGCCAGCGAAGAAATCGGGATCGTCGTAGATGTTCTGTGCCACGTTTATCATCCATGATGAACGGAGGACGAGGCACGTTTCTAATCCAAAAACCCCATCCGCCAGGGGCGAGGCCAAGGTCGGCGATCCGCGTGTTCAGTTTGCGTCGGAATTTCGGTGGCAAGAAATTCGGTGACAGTGTTGGACTGCGAGAGGAACGAACCGTCCGTTTCCGACGGCGTTCAAATTGAAGGCGATCAAGCGCGCCGAAGGGGGCGAAGGCGTTTTGCCGGTGGCCCGCAAGCTTGGGATATTGTGCAAACTTCTGCACGACTGGAGTCAAGGCGTGGAAGGCCATGGGCCTGAGGGGTTGAACCGCAAGCTCGGGCCGAAGCCCGGTCCTCGCAAGCTCAAGCCGCTACAGGCGGATGAGACGAAGCTGAGCACTCCACCCCGATCTGACCACGATTACGGTGACAGTGCACTAAACCCCGGGCTCAAGTTAAATGCACTGGACTGCACCCCTGGAATGAGACACGATAATTTCTGTGACAGTGCGGTTGCCATGATGCGTTATCGTGCCTTGTTTTGCGCGAACGCGGTTTCGAA
>NZ_JADPKQ010000132.1:0-631 GCF_023074015.1 Bradyrhizobium sp. 142 | reverse complement strand
ATCGTCGGTCCATTCCTTCGGAAGATACAACGCGCGATCGATGAACGCATGACCATGACGCGAAACGTAGGTAGCGAAGACGCCGATCTGGCAGTTCGTGATCTTCCCTGCCGAACCAGTGTATTGCCGCGCCACTCCGCATGACGCTTTGCCCTGCTTGAGAAAGCCGGTCTCGTCGATCACCAGCACCGCATCGTCATCCGCCAAGTGCTCGATGACATAGTCGCGGACGATATCGCGCAGGGCATCAGCGTCCCAATCCCCGCGACCCAGAATCGCCTGCTGCCGCCATGGGCCGGGATCGCCAGCCGCCTCCGCGCGCATCCAGCCGGTCTTGCGCTGCTCATCTCCGAGCAGACCTTCCAGGAACAGGCCTGCATTCGTCGCCACACGCTCTTGCGTGAACAACGGACGTATCCGTTTCTTGATCTCTCGAAGCGACGCCGCCCACAACGCAAGCGTCTCCTCAACCGACATTCGAATCATGGTTGCCCATGGATTCAGAAGTCTGCAAACAAAGCAACTGTAATGTTAGGCAACTCCGGGGCTTCGCTTCTCCAGGCGCTGCATCGAGCGACCGCGGAGAGGGCGCCGGCTCCGGGCCGGAACGAAAGCCGGCACTGCGGGTTGC
>NZ_JADPKQ010000206.1:0-34301 GCF_023074015.1 Bradyrhizobium sp. 142 | reverse complement strand
GAGCGTCAGCCCCTCGCATAACGGGACCGCACATGTTGCCTTCGACGTTGCTTACCGCCTCGGCCTCTGCGAGTTTCTGTCTTTCGCGGCTCAATAGCCCACCCCACAGCATCGTTGTGTACGCTTCGCTGCCGCCGTCGCCGACGACACCGCAACACTCACTACCGGGCGCCCGCTACGGCTTACCCGGACCGGACTTCCACCGGTTGGACCGCGCCAGCTTGCCTGGCGCACAAGCAATCCAGAATCTGTCCGCCGAGGGATCCTGGGTTGCTTCGCGGTGCTCGCAATGACGGCATGTGAGGCAATGACGGAGCGGGACGAAGCCTCTTCGCGATCCGCCGCGCTTGAGTTAAAATCGACGCACAACGCAACCTCTCCGGGTACCGTGACACGGCTGTTTCACCTCATCGCCGCATTCCTTCTCGCCGCGAGTCACACCGCGCGCGCGACACCGTGCCAGTTCGAGTCCCAGGGCCCAGGGCGACGGCCGCGTCGCCGCCATCGTCGATGCACGTAGTGTGCGGCTCGACGACGGCCGTGAAATTCGTCTGACCGGGATCGAGCCGACCGCGACGACGAAGCAGGCGCTGACGTCACTTCTGGTCGGCCACGACGTGACCCTGCGCGGCACTGACGAGGCGCCTGATCGTTACGGCCGCCAAGCTGCGGTCATGTTCACCGGCGAAACCGATATCTCCGTGCAGGCCATCCTGCTCGCCCAGGGCGAGGCGATCGTCTCCGCCGAGATTGCGGACAAGGACTGCGCTGCCGCCCTGGGCGCGGCGCCAAAAAAAGGGCAGCTGGGCTGACCCGTCGGCCATAAAAAACGCGGAAAGTTCGGACGATATTTTGGCCGGGATCGGGCGCTTTATGGTGGTCGAGGGCAAAGCTGTCGGTCCGGCACGCTGGGGCAACGACTTACCTCAACTTCGGATGGAACTGGACACGCGGCTTTGCCGTGACTATTTCAAGGCGCATGTTACCGGTGTTCGAGAGCGCCGGGGTTGCCCTTAAGTCCTTGGAAAATCGACGCGTTCGAGTCCGGGGCTGGGTCGAGGGCACGACGGGGCCGCGTATCGATGTGCGCTTCGTGGGACAGGTCGAGCTGCTGGGCGCAAGCGAGCCGACAGGGGTAAGGCCATAAAGGCCAGGCACGGGTTAAGCGACGTGGATGGGGTGCTAGAACGGCACGGACGAGGTGATGGCCGCCGCCTGCGGGCTGCGCGGGCCGCGCTATGCCTTGTGCTGGGCACAGCCCTCGCCGGCTGCGGCGATATGGGCCGGTTCCAGACCGCTGCGACGACACCGACGATCGCGATGCCGAAGCCGAAGCCGGCGGTCGCCCAGACCCCAGCCACCGAAAAGGAGCACGAGCGCATCCTGGCGAGCTACGGCGGCACCTATGACGATCCCCGGCTCGAATCGCTGGTCACCAAGACCGTCGAGCGGCTGGTCGCGGCGTCCGACCGTCCCGACCAGGGCTACAGGGTCACCATCCTCAATTCCGGCGCGGTCAACGCCTTCGCGCTGCCGAACGGGCAGCTCTATGTCACGCGCGGCCTGCTTGCGCTCGCGAGTGACACCTCAGAATTGTCCTCCGTGCTCAGCCACGAGATGGCGCATGTTCTGTCCAAGCACGCCGCGATACGCGAGGATCAGGCGCGCCAGGCTGCGATAGTCACCCGTGTCGTTACCGACATGAGCAGCGATCCCGATCTCACCGCGCTCGCGCTCGCAAAGACCAAGCTGACCATGGCAAGCTTTTCGCGCAACCAGGAGTTCGAGGCCGACGGCATCGGCGTCGGCATTTCCGCCCGCGCGCATTTTGATCCCTATGGTGCGGCGCGCTTCCTCTCGGCGATGGAGCGCAATGCCGAGCTGAAGGCCGGCAAGAGCTCGCTCGATCCGCGCGCGCAGGATTTCACCTCGTCGCATCCGGCAACTCCGGAGCGCGTGCAGAATGCGCAGACGATCGCGCGGCAATACGGTGCGCCGGAAGGCGGCGAGCGCGACCGCGAAAGCTATCTCGCCGCGATCGACAATCTCGTCTACGGCGAAGACCCGAGCGAAGGCTTCGTCCGCGGCCGGCGCTTTCTGCACCCAAAGCTCGGCTTCACCTTCCAGGCGCCGGACAATTTTACGCTCGACAACACTGCGCAGGCCGTGATCGGCGTGCGCGACGGCGGCTCGCAGGCGATGCGCTTCGACGTCGTGCGGGTGCCGGCCGAGCAATCGCTCGGCGACTACCTCAATTCGGGCTGGATGGAAGGCGTCGACAAGACCTCCACCGAGGACATCACCATCAACGGCTTTCCGGCTGCCTCCGCCACCGCCAAGGGCGACCAGTGGCAGTTCAAGGTCTACGCGCTGCGTTTCGGCAGCGACGTCTACCGCTTCATCTTCGCGACGAGGCAGAAGTCGACCGAGAGCGAGCGCAATGCGCGCGAGACCGTTAATTCATTCCGCCGCCTGACGCTCGAAGAGATCCAGGCCGCCCGCCCGCTGCGCATCAAGGTCATCACGGTTCAGCCCGGCGACACCGTGGAATCACTCTCTCACCGCATGGCCGGCGTCGATCACCCGGCCGAACGTTTTCGCGTGCTCAACGGCCTCGATCGCAACGCGCAGGTGAAGGTGCGGGACCGCGTCAAGGTCGTGGCGGATTGACGCGCGCCAAGCGTCCGTCATCCCGGGACGCGCTGAGCGCGAACCGGGCATCTCACTCCACAAATTCCGCCGTCGTCCCGCAAACGCCTGGCAACTGCGTTGCCAGGCGTTTGCTTGTCCGAGACGACGGCGGAGTTGTGGCGCGTGATCGCGTCTCGCGAACAGCCCTTACGACTCGATCTTCACGTACTCGAAATCGCCGGGCTTGTTGTCGATGCCGACTTTCGGCGGCGAGATCCAGGAGGCGAACTGGCCGGTCTCGGTGACGGGCTGCATCAGCGAGGTGATGAAGTCGCCGTCGGCCGCCGAGGGCAGCCAATCGTCCTTGCGCCTCGCCCAGGTGGCGTCGTCGATCAAAAGACCATCCGGCGTCGCATGGATGCCCTTGAACTCGCCTATATGGCGATGGAAGGCGACATTGGGCAGCTTGAGCTGGAAGTCGTAGCCCGTGGTCGAGATCACCTTGTTCCAGCGCAGCATGCCCTTGACGCAATCCTGGCTGTAGTCGTCGCGCAGGCGCATGTTGAGTGCGGTCAGCGCCGGCTCGTCGACCAGCTTGATCTCGCCGTCGATGAACTTGAGCACCGGATAGGTGGCGTTCTTGAGCTGGTGATCGTCCTCGATCTGGGTCTCGTGATAGCGGCCCTTGATGCCGGCGTTGAAGGCGTTGGCCGCGTTGGTCGAGACTTCCGAGCCGAACAGATCGAGCGACAGGGTGTAGTGCAGGTTCAGCTTCTTCTGGATGGTCGGCAGGTCGATCACACCGAGCGCGCGGACTTTTGCGATGTCGGTCGGATCGGTGATGCCGGCTTGCTTCATCGCATCGCAGGTGCGCTGCACGACGCGGGTGATGCCGGTCTCGCCGACGAACATGTGGTGCGCTTCCTCCGTCAGCATGAAGCGGCAGGTGCGCGACAAGGGATCGAAGCCCGACTGCGCCAGCGAGTGCAGCTGCATCTTGCCGTCGCGATCGGTGAAATAGGTGAACATGAAGAACGACAACCAGTCCGGCGTCGCCTCATTGAAGGCGCCGAGCATGCGCGGCGCATCGGCATCGCCGGAGCGGCGGCGGAGCAAATCGTCGGCTTCCTCGCGGCCGTCGCGGCCGAAATACTTTTGCAGCAGGTACACCATCGCCCAGAGGTGACGACCCTCTTCGACATTGACCTGGAATAGATTGCGCATGTCGTAGAGCGAAGGCGCTGTCTTGCCGAGGTGGCGCTGCTGCTCGACGGAGGCCGGCTCGGTGTCGCCCTGGATCACGATCAGGCGGCGCAGCATGGCGCGATGCTCGCCCGGGACTTCCTGCCAGGCAGGCTCGCCGTAGTGCTCACCGAACGGAACTACGCGGTTCTCTTCCTGGGGTGCAAGCAGAATGCCCCAGCGATAATCGGGCATGCGCACGTAATCGAACTTGGCCCAGCCGCGCGGATCGACCGAATAGGCGGTGCGCAGGTACACCAGCGACTCCTGGAAGCCTTCCGGCCCCATGTCGCTCCACCAGTCCATGTAACCGGGATGCCAGCCTTCCAGGGCTTTGAGCACCTGGCGGTCTTCGGCAAGGTTCACGTTGTTGGGAATCTTGGTCGAGTAGTCGACGTTCATGATATTCATGTTCATGGCCGTGCTCCTTGGATTGTTTCCGTCATGCCCGGCCTTGTGCCGGGCATCCACGTTCTTGCTTTCTGATCCAAGGACGTGGATGGCCGGGACAAGCCCGGCCATGACGCAGCAAATTCTCTACACCCGCGTCATATCGAATTTCGGTTTCTGGCCGGTGCCGTAGCGGCGCAGCGCACCTTCTTCGCCGACGGCGTTGGGACGCTGGAAAATCCAGTTCTGCCACGCGGTCAAGCGCGAGAAGATTTTCGATTCCATCGTCTCGGGGCCGACGAAGCGCAGGCTGGCTTCCATGCCGGTGAGGCTGTCCGGCGAGAAGCTGGCGCGCTCCTCGAGGAAGACGCGGACCTCGTCGTCCCAATCGATATCGTCGAGCGCGAAGGTGACGAGGCCGAGTTCCTCGGCCTCCTCGGCGTCGAGGCTGGTGCCGACGGTGGCTTCCGCGCGCTCCAGATCGGACGGGTCGGCCTGGAAGCGCGACTGCAGCCGGGTCAAACCATGGCTCATCGGATAGGGGCCAAAGTTCATGGCCGAAAGCTCGATCGACGGCGGCGGCCGGTTGTCGCCCTGGCGCGTGCCGATCAGCATGTAAGAGCGGTCGGCGGCGAAGACGAGCTCGGCCAGTGTGCCGGCAAAGCAGGAGCCGGGCTCGACCAGCGTCACCAGCGTGCGCGAGGTGACGTCGATGCGCTTGAGCACGCGCTTCCAGTAATGGCGGATCTCGTTGACCAGCCAGTGCGCCTTGTTAGCTTCGAGGAAGGCGTCGGACGCCAGCACATGGGCGCGGTCGCCATGGCTCTTGAACACCAGCATGGCGATCTCGAGCTCGTTGATGCGCAGATGCAGGATCGCGTCGTCGAGCTCGCGTGCTACCTGCAGCGGCCAGAACGCGGCGCCCTGCGCCATCATGCCGTCGATGGCGGCGGGCAGCGCGGCCTCGGGCGCCTTGATCGAGATCGTGGCGATACGCGCGGCACGGTCGATATCGACGGTGACGAAGCCGTAGCGCAGGCTGGTCTCGTCGAAAATGCGCTTGAGCGGCGTCAGCGCAACGCCCTTGCCGCTGCCGTTGCGCTTCGAGGCCGCCGCAAACTCCCTGGCGCGCTCGGCGATCCTGGCTTCCAACTTCGAGTTCGGCGCGATCTCGTCGACGAGACGCCATTGCACGGCGCGCTTGCCTTTGACGCCTTCCTCGATGGTGCAGAAGTAGTCGGCATGATCGCGCCGCACCTTGCGCTTGTCGACGACGCGCGTCAGCCCGCCGGTGCCCGGCAGCACCGCGAGCAGCGGCACTTCAGGCAGCGCCACCGCAGACGCGCCGTCGTCCGCGAGGATGATGTGATCGGTGGCGAGCGCCAGCTCATAGCCGCCGCCGGCAGCCGAACCGTTCACCACGGTGATGAAGCGCTGGCCGGAATTCTCGGACGAATCTTCCATGCCGTTGCGGGTCTCGTTGGTGAACTTGCAGAAATTGACCTTGTGGGCATGAGTGGAGCCCGCGAGCATGCGGATATTGGCGCCGGCGCAGAACACGCGGTTCTTGGCCGAGCGCATCACCACCACCTTCACCTCGGGATGTTCGAAGCGCAGCCGCTGGACCACGTCCGCAAGCTCGATGTCGACGCCGAGATCGTAGGAATTGAGCTTGAGCAGATAGCCCTCGAACAGGCCGCCATTCTCGTCGACGTCCATGGTCAGGGTCGCGACGTCGCCGTCGACCGCGAGCTTCCAGTGCCGATAGCGCGACGGTTCGGTCTGGAAATCGATGAATGTCGCGCCGCCTGCGAGGCGCCGATCTTCCCCGGCCATGGGCCACCCTTGAGCTTGATTATGAGTTTTAGCGTTAGATGCACAATAATGCATCTTTATAGGCCAGTCCAGTGGGCAAATGCCTCAACATGCATTTTGTTTCATGTGGAGGACTTCAGGCGGCGCGTCCCTGAAGGCTCTGATCGTCGCGCAGGGCCGCCGCTGCAAATTGCACAATCGCGTCAAGCGTCGCCCCAGGTGCTTCACGATGGGGGGAATGCCCCGCGCCTGAAATGACTTTCAGATCTACCGGACAATAACATTCTTGCTGCACGATCTCGGCCTGGCGCAGCGTCCCATATTGATCGTCCACGCCTTGCAGGACCAGGACAGGGACACGGATGTAGTCGAGATACTCGGAAATATCCCAGTCGCGGAATTTCGGATCGAGCCAGGCGCCGTTCCAGCCGTAGAAGGCGTTGTCGACGTCCTTGTGCCAGCGCCCGAGCTTTGTCTTCAGCTCCGTGGTCTCATAGGCGGTCTTGATGTCCGCAATCGACTTCACCGAGATGTCCTCGACGATGAAATGCGGCGCCATCAGCACGACGCCCTGGAGCCGGTGATCCTGATGCGCGCCGGCATAGATCGTAGCGATCGAGGCGCCGTCGGAATGGCCGAGCAGCAGGCCGCGCTTGAAACCGATCGCGTCAAGGACCTTCGGCAGCACGTCCACCGCCTCGCGCTGCATGTAGTCGAGCGGCCGCGGCAGCGCGACCTTGCTCGACTGGCCATAGCCCGCGCGCGAATAGGCGAAGATGCCGGCGCCGGTCGCCTGCTGCAGCTTTTCGGGGAAGTCACCCCACATGCCCACGCAGCCAAGGCCTTCATGCAGCATGACAATGGTCGGTGCATCCACGGTTTGCGGCGCCAGCCATTTGTATTCGAGGCTAGCGTTGCCGATGGCGAGGAAGCCGGTGCGGGTGATATTGGTCATTTTTTCGCTCTTCTCTCTCCGTCGTCATGCCCGGGCTTGACCCGGACATCCACGGCTTTCCTCAATCGCGGATGCACGTGGATGGCCGGGACAAGCCCGGCCGACGGCTTGTCCCTAATTCGCCCCGTCCCGCAATTTGAACCGCTGGATCTTCCCGGTCGCGGTCTTCGGCAGCGAGTCCACCACGTCGATCCAGCGCGGATATTTCCAGGGGCCGATCTTCTGCTTGACGTGATCCTTCAGCCTCTCCTGCAGGTCGGTCGTCGTCGCGCCGGGGCGCAGCACGACGAAGGCCTTCGGCTTCAGCAGGCCTTCCGGATCCGCTTCGGGCACGACCGCCGCCTCCAGCACGGCCGGATGCGTGATCAGTGCGCTCTCGACCTCGAAGGGCGAGACCCAGATGCCGGAGACCTTGAACATGTCGTCGGCGCGGCCGCAGAAGGTGTAGCGGCCCTCGACGTCGCGAATATATTTGTCGCCGGTGCGGGTCCACGGGCCTTCAAACGTGCGGCGGCTCTTGTGGCGCTGGTTCCAGTAGCCTTCGCCCGCGGAGGGCGCATCGACCAGCAACTCCCCGACCTCGCCGTCGGCGACGTCCTGGCCGGCCTCGTTGACGAGCCGCACCGTATAACCCGGCACCGGCTTGCCGGACGAGCCGTATTTGATGTCGCCGGGAGCATTCGACAGGAAGATGTGCAACAGCTCGGTCGAGCCGACACCATCCAGAATGTCGACATTGAAGCGCGCCTTCCAGCTGTTGCCGACGGATTCCGGCAACGCCTCACCGGCCGAGGTGCAGATACGCAACGCGTTGCCGCCGCGCTCGGCCTTCATCGTCTCGTCGTTGAGCATCGCCGCGAACAGCGTCGGCACGCCGTAGAAGATCGAGGGATTGTAGCGGTTCATCAGCTCGAACATCCGCGCCGGTGTCGGCCGCTCGCTGTTCAGCACCACGCTGGCGCCGACCGACATCGGGAAAGTGAGGGCATTGCCGAGGCCGTAGGCGAAGAACAGCTTTGCCGCGGAAAGACAAACGTCGTTTTCGCGAATGCCGAGCACCTGTTTTGCGTAGGTGTCGGCGGTGGCTTGCAGGTTCGAATGCAGGTGACGCACGCCCTTGGGCATGCCGGTCGAGCCTGATGAGTACAGCCAGAACGCCGGCTCGTCGGCATGCGTCGCAGCGGTCGTGAATTGATCGTTCTCGCGTGCCAGCTCCTCTTTGAGCTGCTTGTGGCCGTTGACCTTGGCTCCGGATACCACGACATGCTCGAGATCCGGCATGCGGCCGACGACGTCCTTGATGACAGGATAGAGCGCCTCCGAGACGAACAGCACGCGCGCGCGGCAATCGGCGAGGATGTAGGCGTATTGATCGGCGGTCAGCAGCGTGTTGAGCGGCACCGGCACGATGCCGGCGCGGATCGCGCCCAGAAACACGATTGGGAAATCGACCGTATCGAGCATGATCATCGCCAGGCGCTCCTCGCGGCGGACGCCGAGACGGCCCAGCATGTTGGCAGCGCGGCGGGTCTGTTGCTGGAGCTCGCCATAGGTCAGGCGGGAGACGGTATCGTCGAAGGCCAGCTTGGTGCCGCGGCCCTCCTCGACGTTCCGGTCGAGCAGCCAGGTCACCGCATTATAGGATCCCTCGCTCACGGACTTCTCCCCCGGTTTTAGAATTATAATTCATAGAAAGACACCGCATTGGCTTGCTGTCAATGCTATCACGCATTATGTTTCATTAAAATGCGCCGCAGGACATCCGCTAAAGAAGGCCTATGACCGACAGTCCCGACGCCGAATCCCGCTTCCTCGAACAACTCGGCCAGCGCGTGCGCACCATGCGCGCACTGCGCGGCATGTCGCGAAAAGTGCTCGCCAAGGTTTCGGGAATTTCGGAGCGCTATATCGCGCAGCTCGAAAGCGGCAAGGGCAATGTCTCCATCGTGCTGCTGCGCCGCGTCTCGGACGCGATGGGCGCGCATCTGGAAGACCTGCTTCCAACGGCCGACCCGACGCCGGATTGGCAGATGTTTCGCGACCTGTTGCGCAAGGCGACGCCGACCCAGATCGCGCAGGCCAAGGACCTGCTCGCCGGCGGCAGCGCATCCGCGCCGCGGCGCGCGCCGTTCTGCGGCATCGCGCTGATCGGCCTGCGCGGCGCCGGCAAATCCACGCTGGGCAAGATTCTGGCGAAGAAGGTCGGCTGGAGCTTTGTCGAGCTCAACAAGGAGGTCGAGCAGCAGAACGGGCTCTCGGTCGCCGAGATCATCGCGCTGTACGGCCAGGAGGGCTTTCGCCGCATGGAGCAGGCGGCGCTGCAACAGCTGCTGGCGCGCAACGAGCTGATGGTGCTGGCCACCGGAGGCGGCATCGTCTCGGAGCCGCTGACATTCGATCAGATCCTGTCGTCGTTCTACACGATCTGGCTGAAAGCCGAGCCCGAGGAGCACATGGCCCGCGTGCGCCGCCAGGGCGACCTTCGCCCGATGGCGGACGATCGCTCCGCCATGACGGAGCTGCGCAACATTCTGCGCAGCCGCGAGCCACTCTATGCGCGCGCGACGGCTGTGGTGGATACCGCGGGGCTTTCCGTCGACGCCGCCGCCGCACGGTTGATCGACGCGGTGCGCCCCGTGCTGCAGAACGAAGCGCGCAGCTTCGGCCTGCGCAGCGTGGCGCTGTAGCCGGGACGCGGGATGACCGATAGCGACGTCGCAATCTCCATGTTCGAGCGGATCGGCGGCAGTGCCACGATCGACCGCCTGGTCGAGCGCTTTTATGATCGGATGGACACGCTTGCGGAGGCGCGGACCATTCGTGCCATGCACGCGGCCGATCTCGGAGCGATCAGGGACGTGCTGAAGCGCTATCTCATCGAATGGGCCGGCGGCCCAAAACTCTATTCGGTCGAGAAAGGCCATCCGCGACTTCGGCAGCGGCACATCGGCCTTGCCATCGGCGATGCCGAGCGCGATGCGTGGCTGCTCTGCATGCGCGGGGCGCTGGAGGAAACGGTGGCCGATGCGGCCGCGCGGCACGACCTCGATCGGGCGCTGTCGGGTCTCGCCGACTGGATGCGCAACCGGCCGTGAGAGCGTCGATCAAGGCCAACGCATGGCGTTCCCGGGAATTGCTTCGCTTACCCGGGCTACAAGACTCCCGACGCGGCTAGACCGACCAGTAATGCGGGTGCGGGTAGGGCCGCGAGCGATCGCCCCAGTCGAACGCGTCGCCATCGAACTCGCATGGGCCGTGGCTGAGTTCGTCCAGCGTCAGCTCAACCTGGAATGCCTGACGTGCTGGATCGTATTTCAGCGCGTTCCATTGCACCGGATAGTGGTGACGGGTGCCGAGCAGGCCGCCGGTCTTGATCACGGCATAGCCGACCATTCCGCTCACCTTGTCGAGCATCAGCCGCTCAATCGTGCCGAGCTTGGTACCGTCGCGCCCGTAGACGGCGACATGCTCCACACGATCACTGGGAACCATGGTGTGTTGCATGGCATACTCCCTGTTCTCTTTGTGACCCACACATCATAGCGCGAAATGCGGAAAGAGCGAAAGCGCGCTGTAGCTACAGCAGCTGCGAGCGCACCGATTCCGCGCCATCGCCCAGCAGGGGTAGGAACCGGTCGACCAGTTCCCGCGCCGGCACGCGGTCGATATGGGCGCCCATGTTGATGGCGGCGACGATGACATCATCGTAGCGGCGGACGGGAACGGAGATCGAGCGGAAATGCGGCTCGGCCTCGCGGTCGACCAGCGAATAGCCCTGGGCGCGGTCTGCTGCAATGCGCGCGAGCAAGACCTTGGGATCGGTCACCGTCTGCGGCGTCAACGCTTCGCGCTTCATCGTCTTCAGGCGCACGGCAAGTTCGGCATCACCGAGTTGTCCGAGCATGGCGCGGCCAACAGAGGTGCAGAAGGCCGGGAGCCGGTAGCCAATTTCGAGTCCGCTTGAAAAGACGCGCGCCGGACCGCCGCGGGCGATGAACACGACGTCGTCGCCATCGAGCACCGCGAGAGAAGAGATTTCCTGCGCCGCGGTCGCGACGCGATCGAGCACCGGCTGAAGCACGGCGACGAGCTGATTGGACCGCAGGTAGGAGGCCGCGAGCGTCAGCACATGCGGCGTCAGCGAGAACAGTTTGCCGTCGCTCGCAACGAAGCCACTGCGCGCAAGCGTGAACAGGATTCGCCGGGTCGTGGCGCGCGGCAGCTCAGCTGCGCGGGCGAGATCGCTCAGCGTCATTGGGCCCGGGGTCGCGCCAAAACATTGCAGCAGGCGCAGGCCGCGATCGAGGCTTTCGACGAAATCCGTCGCGCGCTCATCGCTCTCGCTCCGCTTCAGCTTGGGCATGTGTCGGGCCATTCCTGCAAAATAGTGCTTGCTGCCGCATCAAGGCATGTCATAATTCGCCCGTTCGTTCAATAGGCGAACAACAATCGCCCCTCCAGCAAAGGACGCGACCGCCATGATGAGCCAGGAGCAGAACGACCTGATCACCCGCACCGGGCCGAAGGACCCGTGCGGCAAGCTGATGCGGAGCTACTGGCAGCCGGCCGCTCTTGTCGACGAACTGGAGGGCGCACGCCCGATCCGCCCCGTCAAACTGCTCGGCGAAGACCTGGTGCTGTTCCGCGACGAGACGGGACGCTACGGCCTGATTGACCGGCACTGCGCGCATCGCGGCGCCGACCTTGCTTTCGGGAGGCTCGAACATGGCGGCCTGCGCTGCGCGTTCCACGGCTGGCTGTTCGACGCGACCGGGCAGTGCATCGAGACGCCGGCCGAACCGAAGGACTCAAAGCTCTGCCAGAACATCAAGCAGCGCTCCTATCCCGTGGTGGAGAAGAGCGGCATCCTCTGGGCCTGGCTCGGCGAGGGTGAGCCGCCGACATTCCCGGAGATCGACTGTTTCATCGCGCCCGGCACGCACACTTTCGCGTTCAAGGGCCACATGGCCTGCAACTGGCTCCAGGCGCTGGAGGTCGGCATCGATCCCGCGCACGCCTCCTATCTGCATCGTTTCTTCGAGGACGAGGACACATCCACCGCTTACGGCAAGCAGTTCCGCGGCGCCTCCGCCGGCAGCGACCTGCCGATGACGAAAATCCTGCGCGAGTACGACCGCCCGATCATCAATGTCGAGCACACCGAATACGGTCTGCGGCTGATCGCGCTACGCGAGATCGACGAGGAGCGTACCCATGTGCGGGTGACCAACCAGCTCTTCCCGCACGGTTTCGTCATCCCCATGAGCACGGAGATGACGATCACGCAGTGGCACGTGCCGGTCGATGACGAGAACTGCTACTGGTACGCGATCTTCACGAGCTACTGCGCACCGGTCGAGAAGCAGAAGATGCGTGACCAGCGGCTCGAGCTCTACGAGCTGCCCGACTACAAACCGCGCAAGAACCGCGGCAATGATTACGGCTTCGATCCGCATGAGCAGCAGACCGCGACCTACACCGGCATGGGCAGCGACATCAACGTCCACGACCAGTGGGCAGTGGAATCCATGGGCGCGATCCAGAATCGCACCAAGGAGCATCTCGGCCAGTCCGACAAGGCGATCGTGCTGTACCGCCGCCTGCTGCGGCAGGAGATCGACAAAGCGATGGGCGGCGAAAAGCCGATGCTGCATCTCGACGAGAGCACCGCGCGCGCAATCCAGGGACCGGCGACGATGGACGGCATCGGCCCGACGCGGGGCTGGGAGACCTACTGGATGGAAGTCGACGTCAAGCGCCGCCGCGGCGCGCCGTGGACGGCACCGGTGCCGAAGGAGATCGCGGACAACGTGCATCGGTTGACGGCGGCGGAGTGAGGCATAGTGCAGGCCTCTCCCCCGTCATTGCGAGCGAAGCGAAGCAATCCAGACTGTCTCCGCGGAGGGATTCTGGATTGCTTCGCGGAGCCTGTCATCGGGCCGCGCTTTGCGCGGACCCGTTGGCTCGCAATGACGGAGTGTGTGGCAAGCCTTGCACCCGTCGAGCATCGTGACTGAGGAGCAATCAAAGTGAGTTTCGTCGCGCGTCATGCGCTGTGGTCGGAAGAGCATAAGGACGCCGCGACGCGCATGCGCCGCATTGTCGAGGAGAAGAACCTCGAGGTCATCCGCCTCGCCTTCCCCGACCAGCACGGCATCTTGCGCGGCAAGACCATTATCGCTTCCGAGGCGATCGCCGCGCTGGAAAGCGGGTGCTCGATCACCACGACGATGCTCGCCAAGGACACCTCGCACCGTACGGTATTCCCGGTGTTCACTGCCGGCGGCGGCTTCGGCATGAAGGAGATGGAGGGCGCAGCCGACGTGCTGATGGTCGCCGATCCCACCTCGTTCCGCGTGCTGCCATGGGCGCCGGCGACGGGCTGGGTGCTGTGCGATCTTTATTTCAATGACGGCCGCCCCGTGCCGTTCGCGACGCGCGGGCTCTATCGCAAGGTGCTCGATGAGCTCGGAAGCCGCGGCCATGATTTCGTCGCCGGGCTCGAGGTCGAATTCCACATCTTCAAGCTCGACGACGCCCATATGCGCGCCGAGGATGCGGGCCAGCCCGGCACGCCGCCCTCTGTGAGCCTGCTCAGCCACGGCTACCAGTATCTCACCGAGCAGCGCTTCGACCAGATGGAACCGGTGCTGGAGATCCTGCGCCGCGACGTCCTCGCGCTCGGGCTCCCCCTGCGATCGGTCGAGGTCGAGTTCGGGCCGAGCCAGTGCGAGTTCACCTTCCAGCCAAAGGAGGGAATGGAGCCTGCCGACAACATGGTGCTGTTCCGTTCCGCCGTGAAGCAGATCGCGCACCGCCACGGCTATCACGCCACTTTCATGTGCCGGCCGAAACTGCCGAACCTGTTCGCCAGCGGCTGGCACCTGCACCAGTCGATCGTCTCGCGCGCGAGCGGGGAGAACCTGTTCATGGCCAAGGAAACGACCGAGGCAGGCGACGGGCCGCTCAGCGCGTTCGGCCGCGCTTATCTTGCCGGCCTGCTCGACCATGCCCGTGCGGCAACCGTGTTCACCACGCCGACCATCAACGGCTACAAGCGCTACCGCTCCTATTCACTGGCGCCGGACCGCGCCATCTGGGGCCGCGACAATCGCGGCGTCATGATCCGCGTGCTCGGGGCGGCCGGCGATGCCGCCACCCGCCTGGAAAACCGCGTCGGCGAGCCCGCGGCCAATCCCTATCTCTACATGGCCTCGCAAATCCTGAGCGGCCTCGACGGCGTCGACCGCAAGCTCGATCCCGGCCCGTCGGCCGACGCGCCTTATGAGACCAAGGCGCCGCTGCTGCCGAAGTCGCTGCGCGATGCCGTCGCCGCGCTGAAGGACGATCCGTTCTTCCGCGAGAAGCTCGGCGGAGAGTTTGTCGACTATTACACTCACATCAAGAATGCCGAGATCGACCGCTTCCTGGCCGAGGTGACCGACTGGGAGCACCGCGAATATTTCGAGATGTTTTGACGTGGCGGCGTTGGCGCGGTCTGAAGGATCGGCTCACAGGCCCGTGAGGCGACTTCGTCCCCGCCGGTTGCGACGACATCACCCCGCGCCCCGACGAAGCCATTTTCTCCGCCCGACGAAAACGGCCTGAAAAACAACGCGCCTAGGCTGCCGCCCCATGATCAACAGTGGAGTTCGATCATGTGGAATCATCTGTTCAGTCTGATTTACCGCCTGTCCTGCCGGACCACGCTGATTGAGATCGGCACGCATCGCCTGGCGCGTTAGACTGAGCGGCTGGCGCGCTTTAGGCAAGATGTACTGACCAAAACATGGAGATTTCCATGCGCAAGCTGATTCTGATCGCCGCGACATCGCTGCTCGCCACCCACGCCTATGCCGGAGGCCCACGAAGCCTGAGCCTCGCGGCCTCCAATTCGAGCCAGCAGGCACCCGAGCAGCCGGCGACAGTCACGGGCACGCCGCAGACCACTCAGGCGCCGTCGGCGAACGTCCAGACGGCGACCACGACATCCACTTCAACTCCGCCGGTCGCTGCCGCCGACCCGACGACAACTCCTGCCGCCGCAGCACCCGCTCAGTCGACCAGCGCACCGGTGGCCAACACGACTGAGACAACCAAGCAGAAGCGCCGCCAACCGTCCACCGAAGCACGCGTGATCCGCGAACTGCATCGCCACGGGATTTATTGGTGAGAGCGGACAGCCCTCTCCTCTGTCATTGCGAGCGCAGCGAAGCAATCCAGACTGCCGCGCCGAAAGATGCTGGATTGCTTCGCGGCGCTCGCAATGACGAGGCTGCGGCACCAGCGTCCCGTCTTTCAAATTCCCAGATATTTGTGCTGCAAATCCGGCTCGGCCAACAGCTGGTCGGACGTGCCGCTCCACACCGTCTTGCCGCGCTCGATGATGTAGTGGCGGTCGCAGATGCGGGCGAGGTGATCGACGTTCTTGTCGACGACGAGGATCGACTGGCCGCGGCTCTTGAGCATCGACAGGCAGTTCCAGATCTCTTCGCGGATCAGCGGCGCCAGGCCCTCGGTCGCTTCGTCCAGGATCAGGAGCTTCGGATTGGTCATCAGTGCGCGGCCGATCGCGAGCATCTGCTGCTCGCCACCGGACAACTGGTTGCCCATGTTCGAGGCGCGCTCGGCCAGCCGTGGGAATAGCACATAGATCGCGGAGAGCGTCCAGGGATTGGCGCTGCCGAAGCGATCGGCGGCCGCAGCGACCAGATTCTCGCGCACCGTGAGGTTCGGGAAGATCTGGCGTCCCTCGGGCACGAGGCCGACGCCGAGTTTTGCGATTTTGTAGGACGGCTGCGTCCGCACCTCGGAGCCCGCAAAACGGATGCTGCCTGTGCGCGCCGGCGTCAGGCCCATGATGGAGCGGATGGTGGTGGTCTTGCCCATGCCGTTGCGGCCCATCAGCGAGACCATCTCGCCCGGATTGATCGACAGCGACAGGCCAAACAGCACCTGGGACAGCCCGTAGCAGGTTTCGATGCCGTCGACGTCGAGCAGCGTTTCAGCCATGGTGCGTCACCACATGCTGGTCGCCGAGATAGGCGCGCTTGACATCGTCGTTGCCACGGATTGCGGCCGGATCGCCGGAGGCGATGACGCGGCCATAGACCAGCACCGTGATGCGGTCGGCGAGCGCGAACACCGCCGGCATGTCGTGCTCGACCAGCACGATCGAGACTTCCTTGCGCAGCTCCTGGAGCAGCTTCACCATGCGCTGGGATTCGGTGACGCCAAGCCCGGCCATCGGCTCGTCCAGCAGCAGCAGTTTTGGCTTGCTCGCGAGCGCGACCGCGAGCTCGAGCTCGCGCCGCTCGCCGTGGCTGAGCCGGGACACCACGACGTCGGCGCGATGCAACAGCCCGACGCGATCGAGCGCAGCATGCGCGGCGTCACGCAGGCCCTTTTCCTTGCGCGCATTGGCGAAGAAACGGAACGACGTGCCGGCATGGGCCTGCGCCGCCAGTGCGACATTGTCGGCAGCGGTGAAGTCGAACAGCAGTGACGTGATCTGGAACGAACGCGCCAGGCCCAGCGCGCAGCGGCGATAGGCCGGCAGGTAGGTGATATCGAGGCCACCGAGCGAGACGCTGCCGGAATCCGGCGCGAGATGCCCGGTGAGCTGGCTGATCAGCGTGGTCTTGCCGGCGCCGTTCGGGCCGATGATGGCGTGCAGCTCGCCGGCCGCGACGTCGAGCGAGACGTTGTCCGTCGCAATGATGCCGCCAAAGCGGCGCACCAGCTTTTCGACACGGAGCAGCGGTTCAGCCACGATTGAACCTCCCGAGCAGGCCCATGATGCCGCCGCGGCCGAACAGCACGATCAGCAGCAGCAGCGGGCCCATGATCAGCGCCCAGTATTCGGTGATCTGCGACAAGAACTCTTCCAGCAACAGGTAGACCACCGCCCCCATGACCGGGCCGAACAGCGCGCCCATGCCGCCGAGGATGACCATCACCATGAGGTCGCCGGAGCGGGTCCAGTACATCGCGGCCGGGCTGATGAAATCGGTGTTGTTAGCGAGCAGCGCACCGGCGAGGCCGCACATCATGCCGGAGACGACGAAGCAGACGAGCTGATAGCGTTTCGCCGGAAAGCCGATCGCCTGCATGCGCTGCTCGTTGGAACGCAGACCCTGCACGACGAGGCCGAAGCGCGAATTGACGATGCGCCAGATCAGGAAGATCACGCCGAACAAGCTGGCGAGGCAGAGATAGTAGAACTGCACGCGGTTGCCGAGATTGATCAGGCCGGAAAAGTCGCTGCGCTTGTAGACGGTGAGACCGTCGTCGCCGCCGTAGCGTGCGAGGCCCGAAGCGACATAATAGGCCATCTGCGCAAATGCCAGCGTGATCATGATGAAATAGACGCCGCGGGTGCGCAAGGAGAGCGCGCCGATAACGAGCGCGTAGAGTGCGGACGCCGCGATCGCGACCGGAAACTGAATGAAGCCGGAGCCGACGCCTTCCTGCGCCAGGATGCCGACGGCATAACCGCCGATGCCGAGATAGGCGGCATGGCCGAAGCTCATCATGCCGCCATAGCCCATGATGAGGTTGAGGCTCGCGGCTGCCAGCGCCAGGATGACGACGCGGGTGAACAGCGTCAGGATGAAGATGTTGCCGGAGAGCTGCGAATAGAGTGGCAGCAGCACGAGGCCTGCCAGCATCAGGGCCGTCACGGCCTTGCTCACAGTGAAAGCCTTCATCGACGGTTGGCCGGAAACAGCCCCTCCGGCCGCACCACCAGCACGATTGCCATCAACAGATAGATCAGCATGGATGACAGCGCGGGCGCGGCGGTGGAGGCGGCGGTCGAGCTCAGCACCTGCCGCAGCAGGTTCGGCAGGAAGGCACGGCCGAGCGTGTCGATCATGCCGACGAAGATCGCGGCCAGGAACGCGCCGCGGATCGAGCCGATGCCGCCGATCACGATGATGACGAAGGCGAGGATCAGGATGTTCTCGCCCATGCCTATCTGCACGGTGAGAATCGGCGCCTGCATCAGCCCGGCAAGGCCTGCAAGCGCGGCGCCGAGACCGAACACCAGGGTGTAGAGCAGCTTGATGTTGATGCCGAGCGCGCCGATCATCTCGCGGTTGGAGGCACCGGCCCGGATCAGCATGCCGACGCGGGTGCGCATCACGCCGAGATAGAGCAGCAGCGCAACGAGCAGCGCCACGACGATGATGGCGAGACGGTAGGCGGGATAGTGAATGCCCGGCAGGATCGGCACCGGCACGGTGAGCCAGGCCGGCAATGGCAGCGCGAGGCCCGCCGGCCCCCAGATCAGCCGCACGGCCTCGTTGAAGAACAGGATCAGGCCGAAGGTCGCGAGCACATGGTCGAGATGGTCTCGTCCATAGAGATGTTTCAGCGCCACCACCTCAAGCACGATGCCAAGCAGCAGCGTCGCACCGAGCGCCAGGAACGCGCCGAGCAGAAAGCTGCCGGTCCAGGCCGCAAAGGTCGCGGCGAAATAGGCGCCCATCATGTAGAGCGAGCCGTGCGCGAGGTTGACGAGATCCATGATCCCGAACACCAGCGTCAGTCCGGCGGCGAGCAGGAACAGCAGCAGGCCGAACTGCAATCCGTTCAAAAATTGTTCGACGACGAGCAGCATCAAAACTCTTTCAGGCGCACGCAGCGACACGCCGATGTTCGAACACGGTCGCCATCAGTGAAAGAGCTCCCCCTGCCTCTTCAAGGCCGAAAAATGGGTAATGGCAGTATCGTTCCGAGGCAAGAGCGATTTGACGCCAGACATGCACTTTGTTGCATCCCGGCGGGGTGCGGTCGTGCGCACCTTGTAAGAAGGCTGCCGGGGAGGATGGGTCAACCTGCCGCACCCATCCGGGGCGGAGGCAGCGGCGCGCTGCGCAAAAACGCTCGCCCTCTCCCGAGGGAGAGGGCGAGACCTTCCGTTGAGTGAAGGAAGACTGGCGTCTAGTGCGACGTCATCTGTTGGGGGAGATCGTCCGGCTCGAGGAGCGCGGCGTCTGCCGTCGAGGCCTCCAGCGCCGCCATCCGGAACAGATAGGCGAGTGTCGCCATTCCGGAGTCTTCCGCCATCTCCGCGAGTTCGAGCGCCATGTCGGACATGTAGCTGAGATTCTCGTCCCTGGTCTGCGCCATGATCTGGCTGTCCCGCATCATGTTCGACATCTCAGGCAATCTTTCGTTGCGCGGCAAGGCCGCAGAGGTTGGCACGGGCGATGCAGTCGATACGCGGACCGTCGTGCTGGATGGCGTGCGTCATCCCGATACGGTTGCACACGATATCGAGCGACTCCTGACGGACCTCAATCGTCGCGGCCATGGTCCAGGAGTCCTCGACCAGCGCCGGTAGTCCGAGCGGCGTGACGACGAAGCCGATGTCGTGGAATCGCGGCAGCCACCACGTCTCCATGACCAGGCAGAGACGCTCTATGCCCTGGTCGAGACAGAACTCCTGCGCCGCCGCCATCAGTTGCAGGTTGAGCGCGCCATCGCGGCGGTCGCGCGCGACGAAGAAACGTGACCACTCCCAGACCAGGGGGTCCACCGGACAGCCACGCACCGCAGCAAGGTGTGGAAAGACATCGCTCATCATCGTCGGCTTGGTGGTTGGATACAGCCGGGAGCCGGCGAGCACACGGCGGCTCTCGTCGAGGGCCAGCAGATAGATCGCGTCCTCATTGTCATAGGGGTCGATCTCGCGGTTATCGCGCTTCCGCAGTCCCTCCCATTTCCGCTCCTCCACAAAAATCTCGTGACGCAGCCGAAAGTGTTGCTCGATGACGTCCTCGTAAAGGTGCCGGTTAACGGCCGAAATCACATGAATCATGAAGTCCCCCATGGCTTGAAATGAGGGAAGCCTCTTGGAAAAAGGCCGAGCCGACTATTGGGAAATTTCCCAGTAGGCGGCTATTTCAGGGATTGATGATTCTGTGACGGATTGCGATAGCGACCGCATGCGTCCGGTTGACGGCGCCGAGCTTGCGCGCTGCAGTTGCAAGATGCTCTTCCGCGGTGCGCTGCGTGATATTCAGGATCTCGCCAATCTCCCAGGCCGACTTGCCCTGCGAAGCCCAGGAGATCACCTCGCGCTCGCGCGGGGTGAGGCGCATCGACGGATGCGGCGTCGGATCGAGCAAACGGCGAATATGGTCGAAGCCATACATCGCGATCAGGTGCAGCGCCGGCTTGCTGCGGGCATTGAGATCGAGGTGGACGCCACCAAGCGAGACGCCGGCCTCGTAGCCGGTCAGCCCGTGGATCGGAACGACGAAGCCACGCGACATGCGGAAATCGGCAGCGCGCCGCATCACCTCCACGGCGCCCGGTTCCAATTCGGGATCATAAGGCGCCTCCGACCACTCGAAGGGATTCACCGTCTGCCGGCATTTGCGGATCACGGGATCGACGCGATCGTAGCTCTTTTGGGTGTAGAGGCTGAACCATTCCGCCGGCCACTTCTTGGCGAGCACCATCTGGGAAAAGCGCTGGTCGGGATTCGGCAAGCCCGTCACGATGATGTGCTCGAAGCCGTACCGGCTGAATACCGTTGCGAGCGAATCCATGGCGTCCGGAACCGTGCTGTAGGCTCCCAGCCCTTCGATGAAGTCGAGCGCTTCCCGGCCATAATCCACGGCGGACATCAGTGCGTTTCCTGACCCTTGCCGCTCGCTATAGCACGTCTTGGGGGGCTGCCTCAATTCACCGCTTCCGTAGTTTCCCGGTGCGTCACACGCTCCGAAGATTAATCTACTTGTGGAAGAATTGACGTCAAGTTACACCTAGGACGCCTGCAGCGGGAAAGCCACGATGGAAGACGAGAACATCGCCCTCAACAGCGTGCTCGGCCTCGAGCTCAACCGCGTATTTTTCGCCGTCCGCGACACTGCAAACAAGCAGAAGATCATCGAGTTCGCACGCGAGGTGCTGCAAAGCGAGCGCGCGGAACGGCCCGGCAGCGTATCGCCGGAAGGACCGGCGAGTTAAAACGGTTGTGGTCATCGCGCAAGCTGCTCGCGCGGTTGCGCCGGCCTTCATTTGAATCCGCCGATTTGAGTCCAAGCAATCCGCCACGAAGGTAGTTTTCCTTCTCCCCTTGTGGGAGAGGGTGGCGCGAAGCGCCGGATGAGGGGTCTCTCTCCACGCACCCACTGCAGCAGGATCATTCGCCGAGAGAACCCCTCACCCGTCTCGCCGCTATCGCGGCGATCCACCCCCTCCCACAAGGGGAGAGGGCAAGAAGCCCGCCCGCTCCGTTCACATCAACACATACTTACCGCTGGATGACCTCGCTTCTCCCGTGAGATGATCGTTGCCACGATCGCCTTTCGGGAAGCCAGGACATGATGACGCTGCGCCAGGTTGAAGTGATCCGGGCCGTGATGGTGACGGGCACCATTGGCGGTGCGGCGAAGCTGCTCAACGTCTCGGCGCCCGGCATCAGCCGTCTCGTCAAATACACCGAGCGCTCGCTCGGCATCCGCTTCTTCCAGCGCCAGAACGGTCGCTACTTCCCGACGCCGGAGGCCGAGAACATTTTCGAGCAGATCAACGGCGTCTACAAGAAGGTCGACGATCTCTCCGAGATCATCTCCAAGATCGGACGCGGCGCGTTGTCGGAGCTGCGCATCGGCTCGGTGCCGAGCATCTCGCAGGTGATGGTGCCGCGCGCGATCGAGCGCGTGCGGCGCCGCTATCCCGATCTCGGCATCGACATCAACATCCTCAAGCTGGAGGAAGCCATCGACTATCTCTTGCTCGGCCGCGGCGAGTGCGTAGCGATGAGCTACCGGCTCGAGCATTCCGGGCTCGACTTCATGCCGCTCGCCTCGGGCGAGCTCTATTGCATCGTGCCGCCGGGCCATGAGCTCGCCGGCCGCAAGCAGGTCTCGGCCGCCGAGATCACCCGCTATCCGCTGATCGGCATCGACCCCAAGGATCCCTACGGCCGCATCATGGCGGAGATCTTTGCACGCAGGCGGCTCGACTATAACATCACCATCCGCGCCCGCTTCGGCACCACGGTCTGCGCGCTGGTGAAGGCGGGGCTGGGCATCGCCGTCATCGACCAGTTCACGGTGGCTCATGGCGGCTATCCCGGGATCGAGCTGTTGAAGATCACCGAACCGACGCGGTTCGACACCTACATCGCGGTCAAGCGCGGCGCACCGCTGTCGCTCCATGTCGAATACTTCATCGCATCGCTGCGCGCCGAGATGCGCGCGGTCGAGCCGTCCCGCGGCAACGGCAAGGCGGCCGCAACGCGCGGGCGGAAAAAATAACATTATGTTAGGTTTGCCCGATAAATGGGTAATTGTGTTAGGCAAGGGAAAGACTATCGTCCCGCTTGGACTTGCGCGGATTTCCCCGCTATTGGCCGGGGATAGACGCTCCTCACAAGACGATTGCACACCATGCCCAAGCGCGGATATGCCGCCAGCAAAAAACTCCTCACCGGCCTGATCGGTGCGCCGATCGCGCATTCCGCCTCGCCTGCGATGCACGAGCGTGCGGCCGAGGCGCTTGGCCTGCGCGGCCATTACCAGCTGATCGAGGTTGCCGGCGCCGATGCAGATGGGCTCCGCATGATGCTCGAAGGGGTGCGGCGGCTCGGCTTTGCCGGCGTCAACGTCACCTATCCATACAAGGAAGCCGTGGTCCCGCTGCTCGACGAGCTGGCGCCGGGCGCCGCCGCCATGGGCGCGGTCAACACGGTGGTCGCAAGCGGCGGGCGGCTGACCGGCCACAATACCGACACGACTGGGTTTGCCCGCGCGGTGGCGCCGCTGCTGGCGCCTGCCGGAAACCGCGTCGCCGTGATCGGCGCGGGCGGCGTCGGCAAGGCGATCGCGTTTGCGCTGGCGAGCCTGGGGGTGACCGACATCCGCATTTTCGACAGCGAGCCGGGGCGCGCCGAGAAACTCGTTTCCCTCCTGGCCGTGCAGGGTGGTGCGAGGGTGGCTATGAGCGTTGAGGACGCACTCAATAGTGCGACCGGCCTCGTCAACGGCACGCCCGTCGGCATGCTGCCGAACCGGGGCATGCCGCTCCCGGCCGCATTGCTGCACGAAAAATTATGGGTCGCCGACGCCGTCTATTCACCGCTGATCACGCCGCTCCTGGCTGCGGCGCAAGCCAAGGGCGCGCGGATCATGACCGGGCGGGAGCTTGCGATCTACCAGGCGGCCGACGCCTTCGAACTGTTCACGGGCCTTGCCCCATCGACGGACGTCATGGGAGAGGCTTTTGATGGCGTGATGGCGGAGCGAAGCTCGACCACCAACGCAGCGTAACCTAAGCGGCCGGACACAAGGCCGTCGACCAAACCGAACAATCCAAGGAGGAATGAGATGAAATCCACGCTACTGGCAGGCGCCCTGCTTGCCTTCGCCGCAGCTACCAGCGCCCACGCACAGGCGATCAAGCTTGCCGACGTCGCCGAGCTCTCGGGCGGCGGCGCCACCGTCGGCACCAACTGGAAGAACGGCATCGACCTTGCAATCGAGGAGATCAACGTCAAGGGCGGCGTGCTCGGCCGCAAGCTCGAAGTCAGCCACGCCGATTCTCAGTCCAACCCCGGCGTGGCGCGCGCGCAAGTGCAGAAGGCGCTCGACGCCGAGCCCTACGTGCTGCTCGGGCCTGGCTATTCCGGCTCGGTGAAGGTCACCGCGCCTCTCGCAGCGGAAGCCGGCATCGCGCAGATCATGGGCGGCGAAGCCGCCGAGCTGACGCAAGGCGGCAACAAGTTCCTGTTCCGCACCTCGTTCGGCCAGCAATCCTCTATGCCGAAGGTCGCCAAGTACATCCACGACGAGATGAAGGCGAAGACGGTCGCGGTGGTCTGGGTCAACAACGATTTCGGCCGCGGCGGGCGCGACGTCGTCATCAAGGAGCTCGACCGGCTCGGCTCGAAGGTGATCGCCGACCTCTCGACCGAAGCCGGCCAGGCGGATTTCGCCGCCGACGTCGGCAAGATCAAGGCGGCCAATCCCGATGCCGTGTTCGTCTATCTCAACGAAGAAGAGAGCGCGCGCATCCTCAAAGAACTCAAGCGCCAGGGCGTCACCGCGCCGCTGATGGGCGAGACCACGCTGATCGGCCAGAAGGTGATCGATCTCGCCGGCGACGCCGCCAATGGCGCGCGCGGTCATGTCGGCCTCACCACCGACGCGCCAGTCGACCTGATCAAGGCCTTCCGCGAAAAGTTCTCGAAAAAATACAATTACGTGCCGGACCACAACGGCCTGAAGGGCTATCTCGCCGTCTACATGGTGAAGGCCACCACCGAGAAGATGGGCAAGGTCGATTCCAAGGCCTTCGCCGACGCGCTGCACGGATTGACGATCAAGGCCGCAGATGAGCCGGGCATCCTGATGGATGTCGCCTTCAGCGAGACCGGCGACATCGACCGCCAGAGTTTTCTGGTGGAAGTGGTGGAAGGCAAGCAGGTCGTGAAGCAGGTGCTGCCGAAGGTGAAGTGAGGTCTCTCTTCTCCCTCGCCCCGCTCTTCGCGGGGAGAGGGTGAGGGGCTGCTTCCGCGAGTTCGACTCTCACTGTGTTCGCGGAGAGAGAGTCCCTCACCCCTCCCTCTCCCCGTAAGGACGGGGAGAGGGAGTGATAGACCTACGCTTGTGTCAATTCAGTTCACTCGGGCTCTAACGGTCAAAGAGAACCCATGTCCAATCTGTTCGATCTTCTGGTTGCAGGGCTTGCCACGGGGGCGATCTACGCGCTGGTCGCGGTCGGCTTCACACTGCTGTGGCAGACCTCGCAGACCATCAATTTTGCGCAAGGCGAGTTCGTGATGCTGCCGGCGTTTTTGATGCTGGCGGCGATGCATGCGGGCGCACCGTTCTGGCTCGCGATCATCCTCGGCATCCTGCTGTCGATGGTCCTGCTCGGGCTGGCCTTCAAGATGCTGCTGGTCGACCCGATGATGCGCCACGGCGTGCTGCCGCTGGCGATCGCCACCATGGCGCTGGCGATCGGCATCAAGGAAGCCGTGAAACAGTTCTTCAGTGCCGAGGCCTCGCCGTTTCCGTCGATCGTGCCGACCGGCGACATCTCCATTCTCGGACACGCCGTGTCGCTGCAAAGCATCGGCGTGCTCGCCCTTGCCATCCTCGCTGTCTTCGGCCTGACCGCGCTTCTCAATCGCACCTCGCTCGGCCATCAGATGCAGGCGGCGGCGCAAAACCCGACGGTGGCGCGCATCATCGGCGTGCCGGTCGAGCGCATGATCCTGCTGACCTTCCTGATCAACGCTTTCCTGGTGGCGCTGGCCTCGCTGCTGATCACGCCGATTTATCTGGCAAAATTCTCGAGCGGCGAGGTGCTGGGCCAGGCCGCCTTCATCGCGGCGATCGTCGGCGGCTTCAACCAGGTCCGCGGCGCTATCGCCGGCGGGCTCCTGATCGGCGTTCTCGACAATCTCGCAGCGTCCTATGTCTCGACGCAATATCGCGCGGCGGTGCCGTTGATCTTCCTGATCCTCGTCATCCTGTTCCGGCCGCAAGGATTGCTCGGCCGTGCCGAGGAGCGCACGGTATGAGCGGATTTGCCAAACCCCTGAAGATCGCGCTCGGCCTTGCCGTCATCGCCGGCCTCATCGTCATTCCCATGAACTTCAACCGCTACGGCCTGTTCATCCTGAGCCAATGGGCGGTGATGACCATCGCGGCGATGGGACTGAACCTGACGCTCGGCTATGCCGGCCAGGTCTCGCTGGCGCAGGGCGCCTTCGTCGGCATCGGCGCCTATGCGGCGGCGATCATGACGACCCATGGCTGGCCGCTGCCGGTCGCGATTGTGGTCGCGATCATCTTGAGCTTCGCGGTCGGTTGGGTGCTCGGCTATCCCGCGTTGCGCGTACAGCATCACTACCTCGCCTTCGTCACGCTGGCCTTCTCGACCCTGGCTTTCCTGGTGTTCCGCAACGAAAGCTGGCTCACCGGCGGCATCTACGGCATCTCCAACATTCCGCGCCCGCACATCTTCGGGATCGCGACCAACAAGCCGCTCCCCTTCTACTATGTCTGCCTCGGCTCGCTCGCGATCGTGTCGGTGGCAGTGTGGTGGCTGATCCGCTCGCCCTGGGGCCGCGCCTTCATGGCGTTGCGCGAGAACCCGCTGCGTGCGCAGTCGCTCGGCATCGACACGCGGCGCTACACGTTGATGGCATTCGCGATCGGCTCGGCGCTCGGCGGCATCGCCGGCGCGCTCTATGCGCCGCTGACGCAATATATCGATCCCGTGCCGTTCAACCTGTCGCTCTCGCTCGACCTCTTGATGATGGTGATCGTCGGCGGTGCCGGCTTCTTTCTCGGTCCGTTCCTCGGCGCGATGATCGCGGTGCTTTTGCCGGAGTGGCTGCGCTTCACCGAAGGCTACTATCTGATGCTTTATGCGGTCGCGGTGATGCTGCTGCTGATCTGGTCGCCTACCGGCATCCTCGGAATCCTCGACCGCGCCATGGCGGCGCGGCGAACCAAGGCGGCCTCCGCGCTGCGCGCCGTCGCAAAATCCCGGCTGGAGACGGTGCAATGAGCGCGGTCCTCGAAGTCACCAACATCAAGAAGAATTTTGGCGGCATCAGCGCGGTCGCCGACGTCAGCTTCGACGTCCGCGAGGGCGAGATCCTCGGTCTGATCGGGCCGAACGGCTGCGGCAAGTCGACTCTGTTCAACTGCATCCTCGGCCAGCTCACACCATCAGGTGGCGAGGTCAAGCTCGACGGCAAAGTCGTCACCGGCCTGCGCCCCGCCGAACTCAACAAGCTCGGCGTCAGCCGCACCTTTCAGTTGTTGCAGGTCTTTCCAAAGCTCTCGGTGCGCGAGAACTTGATCCTTGCGGGACAGGAGCACCAGGGCAGCATGGCCTCGCGTCTGGTCGGCCGCTCTGACGCCGGACTGACGGACGCCGCCAACCAGATGATCGGCTTCTTCAAGCTCGATCATCTCGCCGCCGAGCCGGCCGGCGGTCTGTCCTACGGCCAGCAGAAGCTGCTCGACGCCGCCATGGCGTTCATGGGCGGGCCGCGCCTGGTGCTGCTCGACGAGCCCGCCGGCGGCGTCAATCCGTCGATGCTGTCGGACCTGAAGGAGCGGTTGGTCGCGATCAACCGCGAGAAGAACGCCACCTTCGTCGTGATCGAGCACAACATGGAGTTCGTGATGTCGTTGTGCTCGCGCGTGATGGTGATGGCGGAAGGAAAAGTGCTGGCGATGGGACGGCCGGACGAGGTTCGCAAGAACCCCGCCGTGATCGAAGCCTATCTCGGACATTAGGAAACGAGCCATGAGCGACACCATCCTCTCGGTTCACAATCTCGTCGGCGGCTACGGCAAGATGACGATCCTGAACGGCACGACCTTCGCCGTGCCGCGTGCCACCATCACCACCATGATCGGCCCGAACGGCGCCGGCAAGTCGACCGTGTTCAAGGCGATCTTCGGGCTGCTGAAGCTGCGCGAAGGCAAGATCAGCTTCGCGAACCGCGACGTCACCAACTTAAGCCAGCGCGCGCTGCTCAATGCCGGCATCTGCTACGTGCCACAGGGGCGCAACATTTTTCCCGAGCTGTCGGTGCGCCACAATATCGAGCTCGGCGGTGTCGCCGCGGGCAAGGATATCGACCTGCCTACGCGGATCGAGGCCGCGCTTGACCTGTTTCCGGCGCTGCGGCGCAAGTCGGCGCAGCAGGCTTCCACGCTCTCGGGCGGCGAGCAGAAGCAGCTCGAGATCGCCCGCTCGCTGCTGCTCGAGCCAAAGCTCGTGCTGATCGACGAGCCCTCGATCGGCCTATCGCCGCTGATGGTGCAGCAGACCTTCGATATCCTCAAATCCTTGCGCGACCGCGGCGTCACCATCCTGATGATCGAGCAGAACGCGCGATCGGCGTTGGAGATCTCCGATCTCGGCATCGTCCTCGAGCTCGGCCAGACCCGCACGTTCGACAAGGCCGAACGGATCCTGAACGATCCCCGCATCGGACAGCTCTTCCTTGGGGGCGCCATGGAGGACAACGCAGCATGAACAAGCGCTCGATCGCGACCGTTTCCCTTTCCGGGGTTCTCGACGAGAAGCTGCGCGCCATCGCGGCCGCCGGCTTTGACGCCGTCGAAATCTTCGAGAACGACCTGCTGTCGTTCGGTGCCGGCCCGCGGGACATCGCAAAACTCTGCCGCGACCTCAATCTCGAGATCTGCGCGTTCCAGCCGTTCCGCGATTTCGAGGGCATGCCGGAGCCGCAGCGGGCGCGCAATTTTTCCCGGGCCGAGCGCAAATTCGACCTGATGCAGGAGCTCGGGACCGATCTCTTGCTGATCTGCTCCAACGTGTCGCCGGCCTCGCTCGGCGGCATCGACCGTGCTGCCGACGATTTTCGCGAGCTCGGCGAGCGCGCGGCCAAGCGCTCGCTGCGCGTCGGTTACGAGGCGCTGGCCTGGGGGCGGCACGTCAACGACTATCGCGACGCCTGGGAGATCGTGCGGCGCGCCGATCATCCAGCGATCGGCGTCATCCTCGACAGCTTTCATGCGCTGGCACCGGGCTTTCCAACCCGCGCGATGGCCTCGATCCCCGGCGACAAGATCTTCCTGGTGCAGCTTGCGGACGCGCCCAAACTCGAGCTCGACATCCTCTCCTGGAGCCGGCACTTCCGCTCCTTCCCCGGCCAGGGCGATCTGCCGGTCGGCGAGTTCATGGAGGCGATCGCGGCGACCGGTTATGCCGGGCCGCTGTCCCTGGAGATCTTCAACGACCAGTTCCGCGCCGGCTCGGCCGCACAGACCGCGATCGACGGCCTGCGCTCGCTGATCCTGCTGGAGGACCAGCTTGCGAAGAAGTGGCCGAGACTTTCGAGCAAGCCGCTGGCGCCGAAGGCAAAGAGCCGCGGCACCGGCTTCATCGAATTTGCCGTGAACGAGATCAAGGCCGGCGAGCTCGCCCGCCTGTTCTCGCAGCTCGGTTTCCGCAAGTCCGGCAAGCACCGCAGCAAGGCGGTGGAGCGCTGGTCGCAGGGCAAAGTCGAGCTCGTGATCAATTCCGAGACCGACGGCTTTGCGCATTCGCATTACGTCACGCACGGCCCCGGCGTCTGCGCAATAGCGCTCGACGTCGACGACGCCTCCCGCGCCATGGCGCGCGCGGAGGCGCTGAAGGCACGCACGTTCTACCAGCCGGTCGGACCGGGTGAGCTGGAAATCCCAGCGATCCACGGCGTCGGCGGCAGCTTGCTGTATTTCCTCGACCAGGCCGGCAAGAACTGGGACACCGATTTCGAGCCGCTCGCGAGCGACGCCAGCGCGGACGCCCTGCTCGCCGTCGACCACATCGCGCAGTCGATGCCTTACGACGAGATGCTGTCCTGGCTGTTGTTCTACACCGGTATCCTCGACCTGACGCGCCTGCCGCAGATGGAGATCGCCGACCCCAGAGGTCTGGTGCAGAGCCAGGCCGTCATCAATACCGACCAGAGCCTGCGCTTCGTGCTCAACGGCTCTTCCGCCAACCGCACGCTGCCGGCGCGCTTCATCTCGGAGTTCTTCGGCTCCGGCGTGCAGCACGTCGCGTTCACATGCGAGGATATCTTCAGGGCGGTGACCGCGATGCGCGGGCGCGGCGCGGATTTCCTGGATATTCCCGACAATTATTACGACGACATCGAAGCCAAATACGACCTTGCCCCCGAACTGATGGCGCAACTGCGCGCCAACCACATCCTCTACGACCGCGACGGCGACAGCGAGTTCTTCCAGGTCTACACTCACATCTTTGACGAGCGGTTCTTCTTCGAGATCGTCGAGCGAAGGGATTATCAGGGCTTCGGCGCGGCGAATGCCGGGATCAGACTCGCAGCGCAGGCCCGCGAGGTGCGGCCAATGAGCATGCCAAGGGTGTAGGTGTTTCTTCGCCTCTCCCCGCCTGCGGCGAGAGGCCGGCTCGCATCGAAGATGCAATCCGGGTGAGGGGGACTCTCCGCGAGAGAGATGGCTGTCGTAGCAAAAAAGACCATCCGCGCCGTCATTGCGAGGAGCCCTTGCGACGAAGCAATCCAGAATCCCTCCGCGGAAAGATGCTTCGCTGCGCTCGCAATGACGCCGTGGTGGGTTGCGAGCCTCACATCCACCATCCCCGCGCAGACTCTCCCTCTCCGCGCGAGCGGGGAGAGGGAGAAGCAATCACCTCACTTCATCTGGCACTTGTCGTGGAAGCGATCCTGGTTGTTCTCGACGATGGTGGCGACCGTCTTGAGGGCGAGCTGGCCGTCGGCATCCTTGACCACGTCCTGGAGATAGAAGCTCTGCACCGGGATATGGTTGTTGCCGTATTTGAATGCACCGCGCAGCGACTTGAAGTTGGCCTTCTCCATCTCGGCCTTCATCGCATCCTTCTTGCTGGTATCGCCCTTCACAGCAACGACCGCGCTGTTGATGAGCTGGGCGGCATCATAGGCCTGGGCGCCGTAATAGGTCGGGCGCAGGCTCGTGTACTTCTTGCGATAGTCGGCGACGAAGCGCTTGTTCTGCTCGTTCGGCAGGTCATTGACCCATTCCTGCGCGCCGGGGACACCGAGCGCGTTCTCCTTCTGGAGCGGCAACGACAGCTCGTCGACGGTGAAGGCGGTGTAGAGCGGCATCGTGCTCTTCAGGCCGGCCTGCACATATTGATTGAGGAACTGCACGCCGGCTGCACCCGGATAGAACACGAAGATCGACTCGGCACCGGAGGCGCGGGCCTTGGACAGCTCGGCGGAGAAGTCGAGCTGGCTCGGCCAGACCGTGTATTCCTCACCCTTGATCTCGCCCTTGAAGGTGCTCTTGAGGCCCGCGAGCATGTCCTTGCCGGCGGCGTAGTTCGGCCCGATCAGGAAGACGCTCTTGACGCCTTTCTGGTTCATGTAGAGGCCCATGGCCTGCGGCGTCTGGTCGTTCTGCCAGGAGGTCGAGAATACGTAAGGCGAGCACAGCTCGCCGGCGAGCTGCGACGGGCCGGCATTGGCCGAGATCAGGAAGGTCTGCGAGTCCACGGCGGTCTTCAGCGAGGCGAGCAGCACGTTGGACCAGATGTAGCCGACGATGAAATCGACCTTATCGGATTGCACCAGCTTCTCGGTCTTCTGCTTGCCGACGTCGGGCTTCTGCCCGTCGTCCTCGTAGATCACTTCGACCGGCTTGCCGTCCATCTTGCGGCCGAGATGGTCCAGCGCGAGCTCGAATGAGTTGCGCATGTCGTTGCCGATCACGGCGGTCGGCCCGCTGAAGGTCGAAACGAAACCGATCTTGATGGTGTCGCCGGCGAAAGCCGGGCTTGCCAGCGTGAGCGCAGCCGCGCCCGCCAGCCAGAATGCTGTCCTCATAACCACTCCCCTCCTCAATTCTCTTTGTCCCGGAAACGGGGTGATCGCCGCTCCGGGTGGTCTCTTTAGAGCGCAAAATCCGTCGAGCTGCCAACGGCCTCAGCGCCTGCCCTGCACCATAATTCGCCCTAATCGTTAATGGCAAGAAATATAGTTCTACTCGCTTCGGCGCAGGCCGCGGCGCTTTTTCGCGGGACCTCGATACGCCCGGCCTATTCTTCGATTGATGACGGCTATTGGACCGCGTGCCACTTTCCACACTTAAATGACAGAGAGCTTCACCAGCCAGACCCGAGGGCCGCACCCATGACCACGACACCCCACCGCGTTGTCATCGTCGGCGCCGGCTTCGGCGGGCTGGAGACAACCTACCGGCTCGCAGGCAGCCCGGTCGCGATCACGCTGATCGACCGCCGCAACCATCACCTGTTCCAGCCGCTGCTTTACCAGGTCGCGACCGCATCGCTTGCCACCAGCGAGATCGCCTGGCCGGTGCGCCATCTCATGCGCGCGAGGCGTGAGGTGACGACGCTGTTTGCGACGGTCAGCGGCGTCGATGCCGACAGACGCGCAGTGCTACTGGATGACGGCAGCGAGGTGCCGTACGACACGCTGGTGCTCGCAACCGGCGCGCGCCACGCCTATTTCGGCCATGACGAGTGGGAGCAGTTCGCGCCCGGCCTGAAGACGCTGGAAGACGCGACCACGCTGCGCCGGCACATCCTGGTGGCATTCGAGCGCGCCGAGCGCGAGACCGATCCGGCCAGGCGCGCTGCGCGGCTAACCTTCGTCATTGTCGGCGCGGGTCCGACCGGTGTCGAGCTCGCGGGCACTATCGCGGACATGGCGCACCAGACCCTGCCGGAAGATTTCCGCAACATCGACACGACCAAGGCGCGCGTGGTGCTGATCGAGGCGGGCCCGCGCGTGCTCGCGGGCTTCGCCGACGATCTCTCGGCCTACGCGCAGGCCTCTCTGGAGAAGATCGGCGTCGAGGTCGTGCTCGGCCAAGCCGTCACCGAGATCGACCGCGACGGCGTGGTGTTCGGCGGCACGCGGCTCGACGCCAAAACCAAGATCTGGGCGGCCGGCGTGCGCGCATCGCCCGCCGCCGAGTGGCTGGGCGCGCCAGCCGACCGTGCCGGCCGGGTGCAGGTCGAGGCCGATCTGACGATTCCCGGCCATCCCGAGATCTTTGCGATCGGCGATACCGTTTCGATCAACGCCTGGGAGGGCAAGCCGGTGCCAGGCATCGCGCCGGCCGCCAAGCAGCAGGGACGTCATGTCGCCGAGACCATCAAGGCGCGCCTGCGCGGAGAGCCGGCAGGCCCGTTCCGCTACAAGCATGCCGGCAGCCTCGCGCAGATCGGCAAGCGGCTCGCGGTGATCGATTTCGGCCGCATCAAGCTGCGCGGCACCATCGCATGGTGGATCTGGGGCATCGCCCACATCTATTTCCTGATCGGCCTGCGCCACCGTCTCAGCGTCGCCTTGAGCTGGCTCTGGACCTACGCCCGCGACCAGCGCGCCGCGCGGTTGATTACGCAGGGGAGCAGCAAGGTGGTGGGGTGATTGACTTTCCTCCTTCTCCCCTTGTGGGAGAAGGGTATTAATATATTTTCTTGATGGTTCAATGGCTTAGACGTTGGCGTCCCTGTGGTGTCCCTAAGGGCTTTCCTCGGTTCACCTGTTTATAACAGCGCTCCACCGGGTCCACACGGATTGATCCAGTATTTCCGAACACGCCATAGTTGCGCGGTATGGCTACTCAAATCCAAGAGCCTTACTACGTCGCTTACATTGATGAGGCGGGCGACGCAGGACTGAAGAAAGTGCGCCCGATTGACGCTGTGGGCGCGACGGAATGGCTGTGCCTTGGCGCGGTGCTCATCAAAGTTAAGTACGAGCCCGAAGTGAACAACTGGGTTCGAGCGATCTTGTCAAAGGCTGGGAGCAACCGCGCCGACCTTCACTACAGGCACTTGTCCGCCTCTCAGAAACGGGTTGCTTTGAGCGAGATCGCTCAGCTCCCTTTGCGTGGCCTTGTTCTTGCGTCGAACAAGAAGAACATGCGGGGTCACCGAAATGAGCAAGCCGAGCGTGCTGGAGCCCAGCAATGGTTCTACAACTACTGTCTGCGCCTACTTTTGGAACGCGTAACTGACTTCTGCTACCAGCATGCAGCCAAGGAGCACGCAAAGGATCGTTTCGTGAAGATCCTTTACAGCGAACGCAGTATTCATTCTTACGCCCAAACAGCGGCCTACCATGAGCTTCTGAAGATGCAGGCAAGAGCCGGGGCTCTCGTCCTTACGAAGCGACGAATTATGTGGGAAGTGTTGGATTGGCGGCTTGCCCAACCAGTATCGCACTCAGCAAGTCCGGGCGCGCAGCTTGCGGATGTTGTAACAAGCGCTTTCTATCAAGCTATGGATACGCTTCCGCCAACGAAGTGGAATAACGAATTTGCAAGACTGCTGGAGCCGATCATGGCAACGGAGAGCGGGTCGTCTATGGGGTATGGCGTGGCTCTTCAGCCAACGCCCACGTGGAAAGCGAAGCTGGACAACAAGCAAAGGCAGATCTTCGAGTTCTACGGCTACAGGTTCTGGCCATGACGCGTAAAGCACTTCCGTGAGCAGCGCGCTAACCATGGCGTAAACCGATGTCCAAGTCACTTGGCGATGGTCTTTGCGCATCAGAGGAGCAAGGACACACGCGCTCGACTGCCCTTCTAGCGTAACCGGTATGAGCTCCCACGTCTGCGGTGATCAGCGGGCGCGAGCGTAGCGGATCGGCATCCAGTATTGGCGGATGGCCTCGACGGCCGCTGGAAGATCGGCGTGGGCGTTGCGCAGAAAATCCCTGGTCTCGCGCCCGCTTCGTGGCGGTCCGAGCAGCGGCCGGCCCTGA
>NZ_JADPKQ010000176.1:0-634 GCF_023074015.1 Bradyrhizobium sp. 142 | reverse complement strand
CCTGCCGCGGCTGCACCGACGGCGTGGTGCAGGCGAAGGTGCTGCCGCGACTGATCGAGAGCGGCATGGCCTCAACGGCGCTGGTGACCCACGTGGTGGTGTCGAAGTTTGCTTGGTATCTGCCGCTGTATCGGCAGGTGCAGATTCTGGCCGGTCAGGGCCTTCATCTCGACCGCGCGACGCTGGCCGGCTGGGTGAAGCGTGCGGCCTGGTGGCTCAAGAGCCTCTATGAGCTCCAGCTGCGCACGATCCAGGCCTCGCCGCGCGTGTTCTGCGACGAGACGCCGATGCCGGTGCTCGATCCCGGACGACATCGCCCCCGCATCTGCCAGTTCTGGGCGCATGCCATGGATGACCGCCCGTGGGGCGGCCCCGCGCCGCCGGCGGTCGCCTACGTGTTCGCCGGCGGCCGCGGCACCGAGGAGATCGCCGGACAATTGACCGGCTTTTCCGGCATTCTCCAGGTGGATGGTTATGCCGCCTACAAGGCGCTCGCCCGCGGTCATGGCAGCGCGATCCAGCTCGCTTTCTGCCTCGCCCATGCCCGGCGCAAATTTGTCGAGGTCTACAAGACGACCCAGTCGCCATTCGCTCGCGAGGTGATCGAACGGTTGCAGGCGGTCTATGCCATCGA
>NZ_JADPKQ010000076.1:0-34689 GCF_023074015.1 Bradyrhizobium sp. 142 | reverse complement strand
AGCCGCCCAAGGCGACCTTTGTCACGAGGCTTCAGATCAGCCGGTTACCCAACCAACCTGCTCGTCAGCTACCAGACTTATCGACAATTATCCGGGTGGTTCCTCCTCCACTGGTGACACGCGCCCTTCGGGGCACACAGCGAAATCCGGGACGTGTCCCGACGCAGATACAAGACCCGGATTACGCTCACGCTCCATCCAGGCTACAGGACCTGTCATGGCACCTGTCATGGCGGCTCGAAACGAGGGAAGATTGACATTGCGTGTTGTCGTCATCGCCTCGCATATTCCGCTCAACAAGCCTCTGGATCCCCCTCCATGACCAGCCCACGATCTCTCCCCGCCCTCATCGTCGTCGACGTCCAGCGCGCGTTCGATGAATGGGAGGCGGCGGGGAAGCGGCGTAACAATCCCGACGCGGTGGCGCGCATCGCCGATCTGTTGACGGCATTCAGGCAAAACGGCGCGCCGATCTTCCACATCCGCCACGAGGGCACCAATCCGACCTCGTCATTTCGGCCAGGGGGCTCCGGCTACGCGGTCAAGGACGAGGCGCGCGAAGCACCTGGCGAGCCCGTGGTCGTCAAGCACGTCAACAGTGCCTTCATCGGCACCGACCTCGATAACCGGCTGCGAGCGGCCGACATCGCGACCGTCGTCATCTGCGGCGCCACCGCCAATCATTGCGTCGAGACGACGACGCGGATGGCCGGCAATCTCGGCTTCGACACGCGCCTCGTGCGCGACGCGACATGGACGTTCGATCGGGTCGGGCCCGATGGCGAAAAGCATCCCGCCGAGGAGATCCACGCCATGACGCTGTCGAACCTCAACGGCGAGTTCGCCCGCATCGTGACCACGGATGATGTGATCGCCGCATTCGCGGCGAGGTGATGGCGGAACCGCGGTGACATCGATGGTGCGACAATAAATCTCATGACCTTGATCGTTTCGCGTGAGTCGGAACTGTTGTCTGCGTCGTTTCGACGCCCGCTCTGGCCGGAACGCGGCGGGCACCCATGTGTTGTCGCTCGGTGTCCCAACTGGAGTGACGACATGAAGTATCTCTTGGTCGCGATGACTGTCGGTGCTGCGGCGCTGGCCGGCGGATCCGCGGCTCACGCGGCCGGCAGCGAAAAGGCCAAGCAGAACGCGCCGGCCGGACAATCAACCGACATCAGCGCGCAGTACAGGTACCATCACGGCCACGGATATCGCCATCACTGGCGCCATTACGGCTACCATCGCCCGTACTACCGCAGCTACGGCTATTATCCGCGGCGCCATGGCTATTACGGCGGCGGGCCGTACGGCTATTACGGGGGCGGCGGCCCCAGCGTGACGTTCGGCTTCGGCGGCGGACGCTGGTAAGACGGGCTGTTGCTGATCACCGAAAGGCCCGCAAGTCTGCGGGCCTTTTTATGATCCGTGCATGATTGTCCCCGCCGTCTCCAAGCCGCTCGCCAGCGCCGCCTCGACGGTGCCCATGTCGCGGCCGCGATAGAGCGCCTCGCCAGAGAACAGCACCAGGCCGTCAGTACGCGCGAGGATCGCCTGCGCCGCGCGCGTCTGCGGCGTCGCCCAGGAATAGGCGCCGCGGGCGAAAGGATCCTGCGCCCAGTTGGTCGCCGCGGCCGCCACGACATCGCGCGCGACGTCCTCGCGCGACAGGCCGAACATTGCAGCGAGTGAATCGAGCCCGGCGTCGACCAGCGCCTGCGTATCCAGCTTTGCGAGCTTCGCCGTCCGCGGCCCGCCGAACCAGCCGGTGAGCACGGGATGCGCGAAGGGACGTTGCGTCCACCACACCGGGATCGTCTCGTCCGACAACAGGAAGGTCATGTCCGCGAGCTCGGCCCGCCGGTCGCGCCACCAGTGCCGCTTGAAACGCAGCAGGATCTTGATGACATTGCCGAAGCCGATCTGATCGGCGGCGGCCGCCTTATCGCGCGCAGCTTGCGGGAGTGCGATCTCGCGCAGTAGCGGCAGCGGCACGGTGAGGATGACACGATCGCAGGCGTGGACACCGCCGCCGGTGCAGCGGACGGAAGCCGCGCCGCCGGCCTGCTCGACCGCCGACACCACGCAACCAGGACGAATCGCAACGCCGTGCCTGCGGCACTCGGCCGCCAGAAAATCGATGAGCGCGCCGTAGCCGCCGCCGATGCGCCCCTGCGGGCTGTGCCCGCCATCCATCCATTCCTCGCGCAACGCCAATGTCGAGGCGCGCTCGGGATCGGCGGCGTCGTAGCCTTCTACCATGCGCGCGATGGAATGCCGCATCCGCGCGTAGTCGTTGCCGGCAAAATGGCGGCGCAGGAAATCGGCGACGGTGAGGTCGTCCTTCAACTCTCTCAGCACCGCCTGCAGCTCGGCCTCATGCGGATCGTCGCGATCCTCACGCAAGAATTTTGCACCGTCAAAGCTCCATTGCGTGCCTTCGATCTTCTGAAGAGATAGCCCAGCTTCGCGCATCAGGCCGCGCGTGACCGGCGCTTCGCCATGAACGAACTCGGCGCCGCCATCGGCGGAGTAGCCGAACAGCGCCGCGGGCAACGGATGGATGCGCCCGCCGCAGCGGTCGCGCGCCTCCAGGATGGTCACACGTCTGCCGGCTCGCGCAAGCTCGCGCGCCGCCATCAGCCCCGCTGCGCCGGCGCCGACGATGACAATGTGCTCTGAGCTCTCCGCCATGCCCGCGCTTACTGGCCCGCCGCTTCGTTCTGGATCAGATAGCGCAGCAGCAGCACGCCGCCGCCGAGCTGCCGCGTGCTCTCCAGCGTCATCGCGGCGAGCGGCGCGCGCCGGTCGCTGTCGTCGTCCGTCGAATCGAATACGAAAGGCGCGCCGCTGGCGCCGTCCACCGCGGGACAGAGGATCAGGTTGAATTCGTCGATGAGACCGGCGCGCAGGAACGCGCCATTGGCGACGCCGCCGCCCTCCACCAGCAGGCGTTTCACGCCAAGCTCGCGATTGAGGATGTCCAGCGTCAGCGCAAGGTCGACCTCGGACTTGCCGGCAAAGATGTAGGACACGCCTTCGCCGCGCAGCCCCGCAAGATGCGAATCCGGCACGCCTTTGGTCAGCACCACGACGATCGGATCGCCGCCGATGTCCGAACGACCCCAGCCGATCTTGCCGTGCGCGTCGAGCACAACACCATAAGTATTCGCATCGCGCCGCGCGAACCAGTTTTGGCGCGGGAATGTCTCGGTCGTTGCGGGATACGGCTTGCCCTTGGCGAACTCCGAGCCGGTGACGCGGCCGATCACCCAGGCATCACCGCCGAGCTCGTCATGGATCTTCTCGAACCAGTCTGCGCCCGCACTCTTCGGCCGCCAACGGCTTGGATGCGTACGGCCATCGACGCTCGAGGCCATCAGGCAGATGACGTAGGGTTTCATGCAATCCTCCGCAGCCGCTGCTCAGGCCGCTGGCCCCTTCCCTTCGCCCTTCTCCTTGACCTTCCCTTCGCTCTTGGCACGATCGTTCACGATCACCGCCAGCGGATTGAGCTTGGGCGGCGCAACGAGCTTGAGCGTGTTGGTGTCGCGATGATTGAACGGCGCGCCTCTCACAAAAAGCTCGGTCTGGATCAGATAGGTCCAGCTGCCATCATCGTTGAAGCTGATGTCGCAGCGGTAACTGTCGGTGCGGAAGGCTTGTTCCAGAAAATCGGTCGAGCAAATTCCGTAGGCCGTGTCGCCGCGCTTCGCCGTGACCGAGATCTTTCTGTCATCCGGCGTAGCCTTGCCTGACGCGAGCAGAACCTGCCCGCGCGGAATTGCCAGCGTCTGCATGACCAGCCCGGTCGCGGGCTCCCACAGCCAGTAGCCGACCTGGTCGTGGAAGGTGATGTCTTCCTCCGGCGTATTGATGTGGATGTGATAGCGCAGCCCGTAGAGCAGCTGCGGCCCGTTGGCCTGCGGATCGATCGGGTCCATCCGGATGTGCTCGATGAACACCCGCCGCTCCGGCCCCTCCGCCTTCGGATTGATGTCGATGCCCTTGTCGGCCTGCCAGACGCCGGCCAGATGCCGCAGCGGCCCGAGATTGGCAAGGCCGTCGGGCGAGACGTCGTCGGGCTCGGTGAAAATGTCGGCGGGAATCGGGAGCATGGGCAAGGGCCTCGTGGGGGATGCGCGAAACACGCAATATCACGAGGATGGACATATGGCTTCAACCTATGACTCGCAAACGCCAGCCTGCGTTGCAGCCATGCGCGGATGGGCTGTTTGAATCACGATCCGCGGGTGTGCGACTGGCGAAGGCCGCTGTGGGCAACCATGCTGGCGCCAAGGCGACCGCTCCGGTGTAACCACAGAACCGGGCGGCATAGGCCAGCGACGGCCAGGAGACGATGAGGTGAACCCAAAACAGCAGCCGGCGTCCTCGCCACGAAGCAATCACGAGGCCGAAGGCCCGGTCGGTCCGAGGGCTCGTTCCGCGGCTTTCATGCCGGCTTGCCGAACAATGACCGGGGGGTCACGTACCAGAGTATGAAGCAGCGCCGTTGGTTACGAACGTGATCGTGAGGGAGACGTTGAGGAAGATCTGCGGGAGCACGCCGGCCGACAGCAGGACAAATCGCGATGGCAGGCCGGGAGAGGCGGAGTTGCCGAGCGCCACGACCAAACCGCAAATGAAGGCCGCGAGCGGCGCAAGTACGACGCCGACCGAGGCAATGCCTTCGGTTGCGAACAGTGAGGCGTTGAAATTCCCTACATTGTAAGCGTCCTGCATCACAATCGCGAGGGGCTTGCGGTAGGGACAGTCAATTGTTTCAGGACGTTCACCTGGCAGAACCAAGTCAGGTCATGATGGGCAAAGAAGTCGTTGTAGAAGTCGAGGGCGCTGGAGGTCAGCGCGATCATTCTGAAATTGACCAGGCTGAAATAGGCAATGAACTGTTGAAACGAGATGGCGTTCAGGTCGAGCAGTCTGGCCAGCAATATGCCAAACAGGATCGGCACCAGCAGAGACAGTATCACCGCGGTTCTCGCCGAGAAGTACCGTGACGCGACCGCCAGAATGATCAGCCATACTGGCGCAAAAAGGGAAAGCTTGGTCAGGGTAATCGGATAGAACATGAGCAGCAGCAGCAGCAGGCACAGGACGGCCCGCCACTTGGCGCCGTCGACGACGTAGAAGGCGAAGGCGAACGGGAGCAGGACGTTCGAAGTGATCCCAAGCCCGTACGAGAGCCAGGTCGGAAATTCGAGCTGGTTGCGAAAATCGTAAATCTCAGAGATCCCGACCAGCCGCACATTGTAGAGCGCGCCGACTCCGAGTGCTGCGGCGGCGAGCACAAGGATGCAGGTCAGCAACCTTTGAAAGGCGACTCTGACAAAACAAACCTCTGCCTGGCCGGTATCGACATCAGCATGGCGGGAAGGAGGAACGCCATCCCCGAGGCGAATGCGGAGGCATAAGCCACGGCATGGTCGTAAGAGAATGTGGATAGGGGGAGCAGCCAGAGGTAGCCAATCAACATGGTGAACAGGTAGAAGCCGACGACATAGCCGAAGCTGAAGCGGCACATGGCGAATAGGATCGAGAGCAGCGCAAAGGGCGCGCCGCTCAGCGCGGCCAGCAAGAGCCTGTCGTTGTTCGCGGCGGTCAGGCGCATGAGCGGCGCATAGTATTGCACGACATAGACCATGGAGACGAAGCAGGCGGCCACGTGCAGGTAGATGAGGAAGACCGGCCCCAGCCCCTCGTTGCGGCTCGCGTCGGCTTCGATGGGGCTGCGGTTCGAGATTTCGTTCACTTGCCGCTCATCTGCGAAGATTGTGGCCGCGAGACCGTGGCCGGCCGTTCAGTCAGGAGTTCTTGACGACGAAGCCGTGAAGAAAGGCGATCGCTCCAAACGCGATCAGGATCGAGGCGACCGCAGCGATGAACAGGAGGCAGAGCCGCTTCGCGCCGACCGGTTGCGGGGTGACCTCGGGTGAGAGCATGATCCGTGTGCTCTTGAACGCCCTCGCGGCGATCTGTGCATCGAGGAGGGCCAAAGCAAGGCTATCGTGCCGGTCGCGTAACACCGTGAGATCGTGGGTGGATTGGGCACGATCCTCGCTCAGGGCCCCCAGCAGTTGCAGATAGCCCGTTATTTCCTTGCGACGTCCGTCAAATTCAGGGCTCGCCTTGTTGTCCCCTTCGGGTTGCGTCGCGGCGCGCTGGGGCTCCGAGCCGCGTTCGAGCTGTCTGGCGCGAAGTGAGCCCTCCGTTTCGGGAAAGAGCCCATCCAGGCGGTCGAGCAACTTGCCGTAGGCAGCGATCTGTTGATCCACTCCATCGCTGATCTGCTTCAGCAGCACCGTCCGCAAGGCGGCGGCTTCGCGCACGAAGTCGTTGCGCTTGCCTTCCTCCTCCAAGATCTGATCGATGATCTTCTGATGGATCGCCTTGGCTTCCTCGGCCGCGGCGGGGTCGACAATGGTCTGGATGCTGACGGTCTATGCTGTCGGCCGACGAGTTCTGGAATGCGTCTTGCGCCGATCGTTGCGCTCCGGCCTTCGCCAGTACCGCAAGAGCGGCCGGCACATAGACCGCCGGTATACGCTTGGCGAGCATTTCCGGCGACTCGATCGGCTTGCTCCTTTCCGTCGAAGGAGAAGGTTCCAACCTCGATGGCGGACCGGACAAGCGAGCGCGGGTTGACAAAAATGAAGATAGCCGCGGCGAGAAGAACGAAGGTGGTCCCCCGACGGACAGGAAAGTGAGACGGACGGACGTCATGCTCTTGAACTTAGCCTGAATTTCTCAATCTCTGGATCAGTTCGACGAACTGTAAGGCGAAATGACGGACCAAGTCCATTTTTGGAGTTTTCGCGTCCTGCGAAGCTCGCAGTTCTCGTTTCAGGCTCAAAAGCTCGGCCCCAAGACGAGGGGACGTTTGGCGCTCCCGTTGCGTCGCGCTGTGACCCGCCATTGGAACTCACGATGGGCTCTGGACGGGATTTGCGCCGAATTCGGCTTTGCCACGGGCGCGCTGTCGGTCGCCAGCCTCACGGACATGGTCGCGACGGTCGAGGCCCTTCACGGTTGGCGTGGTTCGTTCCCGGTGTGAGTGAGACTCGACCAGCGCCTCCGACGGAGGTGCGTTCCCTCCCGCCTCGCGCGGGTTCAGCCCGCCTTCGTACCCGTGATCGCGGCAAGTGCCTCGACGAGCCGGTCGAGATCGGCCTCCTCGGTGTAGAGCGCCGGCGTCACGCGGATGCATTGGCCCCTGGCGACGCCCGCCCGGCGAACCGTCAGGACCTTGTAGGTGTCCCTGAGCTTCGCCACGGTGGCGTCGTTGTCGGCCTTGCTCGTCTTGCCGGCGAGACGGAAGGACGTGATCGCACCATACAGGCCGGCCTCATCCGGCGTCAGGATCTCGATGTCCTTGAAGCTGCGAACGCGACTGACCCAGTAGTCGCGCAGGTGGCGCAGGCGGGCCTGTTTCGCCGCAGCACCGATCTGCTGATGGAGTTCGACCGCCGCGGGCACCGACAGCACCGTCGCGAAATTGACCGTGCCGGTGTGTACCCGCGAGCGGATGTCGGTGTCCGGGAAATCCTCGTCGCCGAGGTCGCGGTCGACGTCGGCGAGGCGGTCCTTTCTGATATAGAGGAAGCCCACGCCGACCGGCGCGCCGATCCATTTGTGCAGGTTGAAACCGACAAAATCGACCTCGAGCTCGCCCACCCTGAAGTCCATCTGTCCCCACGAATGAGCTGCGTCGACGATGGTGTCGATGCCCTTGGCCTTGGCCATGCTGGCGATCTCGGTGATCGGCATGATGAGGCCGGTGCGATGGCTGACATGGGTGAGGAGGAGAAGCTTGGTCCTCGGATTCGCCTCGAAGGCGCGGGCATAGGCGTCGAGCACGGCCTGACGGGTGGCCGGCTCCGGCACATCAAACTTGACCACGTCGACACCGCGGGCGCGCCTTGAGCGCGTTCATGGCATACTGCATCGAATCGTAGTCGAAGTCGGCGTAGAGCACGCTGTCGCCAGGCCTGGGCTTGTTGTAGCCGCTGATGAGCAGCTGTAGCGCTTCGGTCGCACCGCGAGTGAGCGCGATTTCCTCGGGCGCCGCGCCGACCGCCTGCGCCACCTTGGCCCGCACGGCATCGAAGTCCGGGCCCGACCGCTGCCGCGCGTAATAGGTGTTCTGATAGTTGACCATGTCGGACAGGCGGATGAACTCGCGCCGCACGGGCTCGGCCATGATGCCCCAGAAGCCGTTCTCCAGGTTGACGACATCATGCGTCACGGCATACAGCCCCCTTACGACCGTCCAATAGGCCTTGTCGGTGGCGATTGCCGCCGCCGATCCGACCGGCTGCGCCGGCAGGCCCTCCGCCGCCATTGTCGGCGCCGCCAGCGGCGCGATGGCTGCGGCCGCAAGGCCCTTCAGGATCGACCGACGGTCGGAAGAAATTGTCTTGATCAGATGCATATCCACCCTCTGCGATGCGCGGCGAAAGGAGCAGCAATCAACGGAACACCAATGACAGGGCGATGACAGCCTGATGATGCCGGGCATCGTCCCGGCAGCGAGCGCAATCTGGTACTCGTGGACGACCACGGACTGCAGTACGTCTGATGCAGTGATTTGTAGTCGATCGAACTGGCCGATCAGCTCAAGCGTGCATTGAGTGCACTGTCACCGCACGCGAGCCTTTCCAGTGCGACCCGCCGCTAACACGCGGCAACCCTGCCTGGCTTTGAGAGATATCTCACATGCAAGGACCGCCTATCGGGCTAAGCTGCGCACCGTGTCCATTCGGCGGCAGGCAAGTGATGGCAGTCCTTGCGAAAGTGCTCTCGACGGCAATCGGCGTGGATGTCGATGGCGAAGCGCTGGAGACCATCCTGATCTTTACCGGGGCGGGCCTGCTGATCTCGGTGGCCGCCATGATCTATGGCCTCGACCTCGGTCCGGGACTCCCCTGAACCCAAGCGGGTAGCGTAGAATCGATATGGACCGAGCTTGGCTCTTCCTCACGAGCCGAGCTCGGTCCTGTCGCCGGCGAATGCGGTCGAGCAGCTCAACACGAGACGCGTTTGCTCGAACGCATTGAATCCGGGACGTGTACGAATCCGGCTGTGCGCCGTGACGTTTACTTGTTGGTCCAGCCGGCGGGTGGGCTCATTGTGCCGGTCGTCCCCTTTGTTCATGCACGTTGTGCTGGTGCCACTGGCTGAACCGGTTGTGCCTGACCCGCGCATATCGGAGCCGGTGGTGCTGTTGCTCATGCTGCTGGATCCCGGGCTGCCGGCTTATGCCGCCATCTTGCGACAGGATTCGGCACGGGCATCGCAGGCGGCGACACAGCCGCCTGCGATGGCGGCCCTACTCCTGTGTTCGCTGCCCTCGTCCGTCATCCGATCGAACAGCTCGAGCGCTTCCACCGGACCGGAGGCGACAATCATGAGCGCCCCTGATCTGACCTGATACGGCATGTGTTCATACACCCAGGATCAGCATCGACATGAGTATCAAGGAAAAGACGAACAGGCTCGCGATGGCAACTTTGAGAACCAGAGCGGCAATCAAGCGGCATCCCCATTTATCATTTAATGGTCTGAAACGGCGGACGGCCCCAGCTTTGAGCAAGGCCGGGACCGGCCGTGATTTGCTTCAAGGCCGCATGCTTGGGACGGGCCGTGAAGCGAGGGGGAACGCGAAGCGGCGCGCACGGTTCCAAAGAGGAAACCGAAAGTTGCTCCTGATGATCGGTCCCCAATTGAGGGCATTGTCGCCCCACTGACCGAACAGAAGTCCGCACACGGCAAAGCCCCTCGGCGGGTTCATCCGGCACGCTTCTCGCTGCCTCGGTCCGCGTATTTTACGCCGCCCTCTGGCGTCTTCGCCGCGGGACGGGGCTTGGCCATGACAGGTCGGCCAAGGGCACGGGCTTGCTGAAGAAGAAGCCCTGGCCGAGCGGAATTCCGAGCGAGTGGAGCCGTCCGACCTGTTCAGAGGTCTCGACGCCTTCGGCGACGATCGAGAGCCTCAGTGTCTTCGCAAGCTGCATGATCGATTTCAGCACTGCGACTGTCTCGCAACGATCGATCCTGTCGATGAAGGTCTTGTCGATCTTGACTTTGTTGAACGGGAAGGCCGTCAGATACGACAATGACGAGTAACCGACGCCGAAGTCGTCGAGGGCAATGGAGACGCCGAGCGCCTTGAGCCGCTGGAGGGTCTTGAGGTTTTCCTGGGTATCGGCAAGAAACACGCTCTCGGTGATCTCGAGCTCGAGCCGGGCTTCCGGAAGTCCGCTCTGCGCTAGCGCAAACGTCACGGTGTCGACAAGGTTCGTGCCGGCAAATTGCAGGGCCGAGAGGTTGACCGCGACCTTGACATCGCTCGGCATGGTCATCGCATCGCGGCACGCCCTGGTCAGCACCTGATTGCCGAGCTCGACGATCAGTCCGCCTGCCTCCGCAACAGGAATGAACTCGGCAGGAGAAATGGCGCCTCGGGTGGCGTGGTGCCAGCGCGCCAGAGCCTCGACCGATTTCACACGGCCGGTGCCGAGCTCGATCACGGACGGGCTGATAGAACACCTCGATCTCCTCGCGCCAGATCGCCTCACGAAGTTCGATCTCGAGCACGTTGCGCTGATCCGCTTCAGCTTTGAGCTGCGCCGAATAGACATGGAAGCAACTTCGGCCGGCGTTCTTCGACTTGTAGAGCGCAAGATCGGCGTTGCGAAGGATCTCATCGACTCGCGTGCCGTGCTCGGGGACCAGGGCGAGGCCGATGCTGCAGCCGATCACGACGGGATGGCCCTCGATGTGATAAGGCTCGGCGATGGCTTGAACCAACCGCGCCGCGAGGCTTGCGGCGCCGTCCTGCATCGCGGCCCGGCCCGGCGCCACGATCACGGCAAACTCGTCGCCGCCGATCCGCGCCGCAATATCGACGTCACGAATCTGCGCCGTGATCCGGCCGGCAACCTGCTTCAGCAGCGCGTCACCGCATTGGTGGCCGAGCGCGTCGTTGACGGACTTGAACTTGTCGAGATCGAGCAGGAGCACGGCGAACGGCGCCTCCAGCGGGGAAGGCCTGGCGAGCGCTGCGTCAATGCGCTCCTTGAATAGGTTGCGATTGGTAAGGCCGGTCAGGCTGTCGTAATGCGCGAGCCTCTCGATCCGGTCCTCGGATGCCTTGCGTTCTGAGATGTCCTCATGGGTGGCGACCCAGCCGCCGCCTTCGCGCCGTCCGTAGGAGATATAGGCAACCCGTCCGTCCGGGAACTGCACGGTGTTTGAGGTGTGCTCCGACTGGGCGAGCCGGTTCTTCAGATCGACAAGGTATGCCTCGACGTCGAGCACGGCGGTTTGTTTTGCGAACACCTCGCGGAAATTCATGCCGATCCGAATCTCCTCCGGTACAAGCCCGTAGAGTTCGAGCCATTGCCGATTGAACGCGATCAGGCGGTCGCTTCCGTCGAACATGCTCAAGCCCTGGGGAAGATTTCTGAGCGCGTCTTCGAACTTGCTGGCAAAATCGCGAAGCTCGCGCTGGGCGCGATCGAGCGCCTGCTGGCGCCGCCAGCGGAAAAACGTCGCGGTCAGGATGATGAACGTCAGCAGCAGCGCGCAGCCGAGATAGATCTTCTGCCTGAAATCGGAGCGGGAATAGATCTCCTGCTCCGAGATGCCGACGGTGAAGATCAGCGGAAAGGCGCGCGACCTGCGCGCGGTGATCAGCCTGTCGCTGCGGTTTGGGCGATTTTCGTTCCAATATTGTGCATAGAAGCCGTCCCATAGCTCGCCTTCGACGCGGTTCGGCGTGCGCTGCCCCAGCACGGCGCCCTGGTCCACGCCCCGCGCGGCGAGCACGACATAGTTCGCATTTCTGAGAACCAGTGTTCCGCCGTCGCCGAGCTTTGCGGTGTCGTAGAACCTGCCGACGACATCGACACTGATCGAGCCGACGACCACGCCCGCCGGATTCCCGGCGAGGTCGAACAGCTTCCTTGCAAGCTGGATGGTCCATTTGTTCGACGCCCGTCCCAGCACGGGCTTGCCGACGTAGACGCGATCATCGGCTAGCGCCATAACGTTGATGAAGTGCTCGCGATCGCCGATATAGAGCGGCGCACCGGAATAGCCCGTGGTCGTATCCAGCATGTAGCCGTCCAGTCCGATCAGGGAGAACTGAACCACGTCGCCGGTCGCGATGCGGGCCTTGTCCGACCAGAATTTAAGGCTGAAGGTCAGCGGATCCTGGGCGTAAAGTGCTCGCACCACCAGCAGCGACTGATCCACGCGCTCGAAGATGCGTTCAGTGTTTTCCTCGAACAATTCCGCGACGCTGTTGCCGTGCAACCGCGCCTGCGCGACCGCATCGGTCCGTTCCGACGACGTGATCGCGACATATCCGATCCAGAGCAGCGGCAGGAAGAACAATGCAATCTGCAGCGGAGCATTCCGCAGAATGGTCTTGGTCGCCTTGCGAACTGATCTGGCAAAAATCACACTGCACACTCCCGCATCGACCGTCTCCGCCTCGATTTCTCAGGGACGGCGGCCACAAGTGCGATCCGGCATCCCAGAGCGCGAGCCTAGAGGCGGCAGCCTTAAGTTTTGGTTGGGGGCAAGCTCAATTGTTCAATTCGCGATACCCGTAAGATCACGGAGGCCGGCTGTATTTGAGCCGGGTGGGGGCATCAACGTATTCGACGGCGGTGGTTTTCGCGGGCTCCTGGACCTCTCACAGCGCGCGCGCAAGAACTATCGTTCCGGCCAAGGTCAAGCTTACGCCCGCCGCGTAGCTCAGCGATCGGCCGAACGGCAGCAGCTTCTCGCCGGCGACATAGAGGGCGATGGCGATGATCCAGACCAGATTCATCACGCCGCTGACGAACAGCAGCGCCATCAAGAACCAGCAGCAGCCGACGCAGTAGCTGCCGTGGCGAAGTCCCATGCGCAGTGCTCCGGCTCCGCCGGCCTGCCAGTACCGGCTGAGGAACAGCAGCGGACTTCGGCACGAGCGAAGACAGGCCCCCTTCAGCGGGGTGAACTGATAGAGCCCCGCGACCAACAAGAGCGTGCCGCCAAGACTGATGCTCGTACTTGCCATGGCCACCGACAACAACCCGGTCCGATCGAGCGCCCACTGCGCCAGGACCGCAACGAGGCTGAACCCCGCCCATGCGAGCAGATAGCCGGCGAGAAAGATCCATGTCTCCATGGCGCCGCCGAACGTGTTCTCCTGCCTCCGCTTGATTGTCGCATACAGCAGGATGGCGGGCGCCGCGCTCGGCACCATCATGGCGATCATCATCACCCACCACATCGCGAACAGCAGCGCGGCATAGAGCGGCGTCCATGGCATCGGTGCCATGTCCGGCATGTCCGCCATCATCTCGGTGTCCATGCCGGCGCCGCTGGCGAGATAAGCCCAGGCCAGCGCTGCCACCGCGGCGGTCCCGACCACCACGATCGCGCGGTCGCGCCGAAGCAGATGTTCAAGCGCCAGATACCCGCTCATGGCCTTTCCCGTGCTCAGGATGTCGCCGGTCCATGACTAAGCTTCGGCGCCACATCAGGCGGCGACGCCCTCGGGCGTCTGCACTACGGTCGCAAGCGAACTGTGCGTCCCTTTGGTGTCGAACTTGATCGCCCCCGTCGAATGGATATCGGCAGACGCGATCTCGGCAGCCCGGTGCTCGAAACCCTCGGGCATCACGACCTGAATGCGATGCGGAGCACCCGTCACCGGATTCCTGATCGGTTCGACTTCCGTCTCCAACACGCCCTTGGCGACGAGCTTGGCGACCCGTCCGTCCTTGTCGAAGGAAAATTCGAACGGCGCAAAGACCGGATCGTGGATCGTGGTCACGATCAGGCTGAAAATGTGGAACAGCGTGCCCTCGGCAGAATGCTTGCCGGAAAAAATGTCAAACAGCGCCTGGCGCTGTTCCGGTGTTGCGCGCTCATCAACGATCGGCTGCATTTTGCCGTTGCCTTCATGCAGCGCGCCCGGGAAATCGACAGTGACCGCAAAGCACAGGCCGTCAAGCCTGGTCCCCTCGAAATGTCCCTTGGTGATCCTCATGCCGACCAATCCCTTGCAATAACCCTGGGTCGGCCGAGCATTGAAGTCGCAGGGACAGCCAAACGCGCAATTGCAATTCTTCAGCCATTCGCCTTCGAGACGCCAATCCGATGCAGCCATGGTACATCTCCCAATGTGAGTAGAGACGAGGCAACCGCTTGATAGTTCGTGACGTCGAGAAAGCGCGCAGGATCGAAGTCCGATCAGAAGGCCGGCGTCGCAAGGGTACAGTTGGCGATCTGCCGTTTATCGTCCAATGGCGAGAAGCATATCAGCGGCGGCCTGGCGCGTACAGCTAAGGTGCAGGGCCGGCGGCCGAATCCTGGAAATCCATGCCGACTCCACACGGAATCTCCGAACCGGACCTCCGACCTTCGGCCCCTGGCAGCCCCAGTCGCTTTATGAACCTGGCAGCGGCCGAACGAGAGGAGTGCCAATTTTTTTCGAGTCGCATCTTGAAACCGATTTTTGGCGTTCCTACACCATTTTTGCCCGAGCTAGGGCTTCTGCCTCCCTGGCGCGGCATTGTGACAATTCGGTCTTGCAGAATGGAGGAATGCATGCAGTTCCGCCCGCTCCACGATCGTGTGGTCGTCAAACGTATCGAAGCCGAGGAAAGGACCGCCCGTGGCATCATCATCCCCGACACCGCCAAGGAGAAACCCCAGCAGGGCGAGATTATAGCCGTGGGGCCGGGAGGCCGCGACGATACCGGCAAGTTGATCCCCATCGACCTGAAGATTGGTGACCGCGTTCTGTTCGGAAAATGGTCAGGCACCGAGGTCAAGCTTGATGGGACCGAATACCTCATCATGAAGGAAAGCGACGTCATGGGCGTGCTTGAAGAACCGTCGGCCAAGAAGAAAGCGGCCTGACCCGGACTCAGCCATCGGTCCGCCGCATTGAGCGGCCTGGCTCCGGATCCACGGACCGGATCAGATGGCCCACTAGACTGGGAGAATGCAATGGAGCTTTGAGGAGGTACGAATATGAGCGCGAAGGAAGTCAGATTCTCCACCGAGGCGCGCGAGAAAATGCTGCGCGGGATCGATATTCTCGCCAATGCGGTGAGAGTGACGCTCGGCCCGAAGGGCCGCAACGTGGTTATTGAAAAGTCGTTCGGCGCGCCGCGCATCTCCAAGGATGGCGTTACCGTCGCCAAGGAGATCGAACTCGAAGACAAGTTCGAGAACATGGGTGCACAGATGGTGCGCGAGGTCGCATCCAAGACTTCCGACCAGGTCGGCGACGGCACCACCACCGCGACAGTGCTGGCTCATGCGATCGTGCACGAAGGCGCCAAGGCGGTAGCTGCGGGCATGAATCCGATGGACCTCAAGCGCGGAATCGATCTCGCGACTGAGGCGGTGGTCAAGGACCTCAGCAAGAACTCGAAGAAGATCGTCACAAACGACGAGATCGCCCAGGTGGCTACGATCTCGGCCAACGGCGACGACGAGATCGGCCGCTTCCTAGCCGACGCCATGAAGAAAGTCGGCAACGAGGGCGTGATCACCGTCGAAGAAGCAAAGTCCCTGCAAACCGAACTCGAAGTCGTGGAAGGTATGCGATTCGACCGCGGGTACGTCTCGCCTTACTTCGTCACGAATGCCGACAAGATGCGGGTCGAGTTGGAAGACCCGTACATCCTGATCCACGAGAAGAAGCTCTCCGGGCTGCAACCGGTCTTGCCGCTGCTCGAGTCGGTTGTGCAGGCCGGCAAGCCGTTCCTCATCATCGCCGAGGACATCGAGGGCGAGGCGCTGGCGACACTCGTGGTGAATAAGCTGCGCGGAGGGCTCAAGGTTGCCGCCGTGAAGGCGCCGGGCTTTGGCGATCGCCGCAAGGCCATGCTGCAGGACATCGCTATCCTCACGGGCGGCACCTTCATCTCGGAAGATCTGGGCGCCAAGCTCGAGAACGTGACTCTCAACATGCTTGGACGCGCGAAGAAGGTTGAAATCGACAAGGAGAATACCACCATCGTCTCAGGGGCCGGCAAGAAGGCGGACATCGAGGCGCGCGTCAAGCAAATCAAGACCGAGATCGAGGAGACGACGTCGGATTACGACCGCGAGAAGCTCCAGGAACGGCTTGCCAAGCTCGCAGGCGGCGTTGCGGTCATTCGCGTGGGCGGCGCCACCGAGGTCGAGGTCAAGGAGCGAAAGGATCGCGTCGACGACGCGATGCACGCGACCCGCGCTGCGGTCGAAGAAGGCATCCTGCCGGGCGGCGGAGTCGCGCTGCTGCGCGCAGTGAAGGCGCTAGAGCGCTTGAAACCGGAGAACGACGACCAACGCTATGGCGTCGAGGTCGTCCGCAAGGCGCTTGCCTGGCCGACCCGCCAGATCGCGCGTAACGCAGGCGAAGACGGCTCCATCGTCGTCGGGAAGATCCTGGAAAAGGACACCTATGCCTATGGCTTCAATGCGCAGGACGGCGAATACACCAACCTTGTTTCCAAGGGGATCATCGATCCGACCAAAGTGGTCCGCTCTGCCTTGCAGGACGCCGCGTCGGTGGCGGGGTTGCTGATCACCACGGAAGCCATGGTCGCCGAGTTGCCAAAGAAGAAAGCCCAGCCGCCGTCACCAGGCGCCGGAATGAACGACATGGACATCGCGGCATGAGGGAATGAAGGGCGATATACGCGACGGACGACGGCTGGACACGTCGGATCGGAAGGTTAAGGTGCGAAATGAGCACGCATCGTAGAGGCTAAAAATGAAGGAGCTGAAATGGAAGGAAGCTGGAGTTGATATCGCAAATCTGATCCTTGCGGCTCTCTTGTTCCTGACGCCGTGGATCTTTGGGTTTGCGCATGATTCCCCGCGGCGCCAAACGCCTGGGTGAGCGGTATCATCATCGGTATTGTGGCGATCGCAGCGCTCGCTAAATTCGCCGAGTGGGAAGAGTGGGTCAATCTCGTGCTCGGAGTGTGGGTGTTGGTGTCGCCTTGGATCCTCGGCTTTGCCGCCCAGAGCGCAGCCAGATGGGCCCGCCCATGTCATCGCCGGCCTGATTGTCGCTGTACTGGCGGGCGTGAAGCTGTGGTTCATGCATCAGACGCCACCACAGGTGACCGCTCGACGATAAGGACGCGGGCCGGGCGTCGGCCTGACCCGTTCTCCGCATTGATCGTGATCGGGTCCTGGTTGCGAGATCCGTGAGCGATCCGTGAGCGACGGCGGCATATCATTCCGTCAGCCGGCTGGTTTGCGCGGCTGGCTATCATCACGTGCGCCTGTGGGTCTCAGTAATGAGGATCGCGCAAATCGCTCCGCTGTTCGAAAGTGTTCCACCTCGTTTGTACGGTGGGACCGAGCGAGTGGTTTCGTATTTGACCGAAGAGCTGGTACGGCAGGGTCATCGCGTCACCTTGTTTGCAAGCGGCGATTCCGTGACCTCGGCCGCGTTGGTCTCGTGCTCGCCAGAGGCATTGCGACTTGACCCGGCTGTTCGCGACCCCAATCCGCATTACATGGTGATGCTCGACAAGGTGCGGGAGCGAGCGAACGAGTTCGACATCCTTCATTTCCACATCGACTATTTCCATTTCCCGACCTTTCGGCCGATGGCCGCGCGGACACTGACGACTCTTCATGGCCGCCTGGATATCCGCGATCTGCAGCCGCTCCATCGGGCGATCGACATGCCGCTGGTCTCGATCTCCAATGCGCAGCGTGCTCCGCTCGCGACCGCGAATTTCGTAGCAACGATTCACCACGGCGTCCCCCTCGATCTATATCGACCAACGCTCGATCCGCGCGGGGGCTATCTGGGCTTTCTCGGTCGGATCTGTCCTGAAAAACGGCCCGATCTCGCCATCAAGATCGCGCGGACCTGCGGCATCCCACTCAAGATCGCCGCCAAGATCGACAAGGCGGATGAACACTACTTCCACGATGTCATCGCGCCGCTCCTGGATGGAGCTGGTGTTGAATATGTCGGGGAGATCGACGAGCGCACCAAAGGCGCATTCCTCGCCGGAGCCCTTTGGCCTTGCCATGATCGAAGCGATGGCATGTGGCACGCCAGTTTTGGCATTCCGCTGCGGTTCCGTTCCGGAGATCGTGGAGCCGGGCACGACAGGGGTTGTCGTTGACACCGTTGATGAAGCGGTCAAAGCAGTTCCGCGGGTGATGGCGCTCAATCGTCGCGATGTGCGCCGGCGCTTCGAGGAACGCTTCTCGGCCAGCCGGATGACACGGGATTACGTCGGCGTTTATCAATCGCTGCTCACCAAAGGCACTTACCGCGAGCTTGATGGACGAAGAATCGTCGTACCAGTCAGGTCGGACCTGGTGCGCGTCCCGAAAGTGCACGAACATCCGCTCGGAGCATTTGCACCTGAAGTTGCGCCGTCGACAAATATGCGCAAGGAGGATGATCGTGGAGAGCGCAATGCTCCAGCCTGAGCGAAACGAGGCCAACGATTGCCCGCCTGCGTCCCCTGCAGAGTAGGCGCGCAGTCCAATGAACAAGGCTATTGAAGCACCGATTGAGCGGCTGCCAATGACAGCCGACGGCTACGCATCCCTGCAAGACGAGCTGAGGCACCGCATTAAGATCGAGCGCCCGCGCATCGGCGAACGCATCCAGGATGCCAAGGCGGACGACACCAACTTACCTGAGAATGCGGAATATCAGGCCGCCAAATCCGAACACGAGCTCAATGAGATTCGCATCGCGGAGCTACAGAACAAGCTCGCGCGTGCAGAGGTGATCGACGTATCGAGGCTCTCTGGCCAAACAATCAAGTTCGGGGCCACTGTGACCCTGACCGACGATGACACGCGCGAGCGGCGGATGTGGCAGATCGTTGGCGAGTCCGAGGCCGACGCAAGGAGCGGTAAGATTTCGGTCTTTTCACCGCTCGCCCGCGCGCTGATCGGCAAGACCAAAGGCTCGGTCGTCGAGGTCATTACGCCCGGCGGTGCCAGAGCCTATAAGATCGATAAGGTGGAGTGGCGCTGAGGCGTTATATCGGCAAGCGCTGTGTCTAACGACGGAATGCGACCTGCTCGAGCGGCCCGATCCCGCGCAGGCTTGATTAGGCCGAAGAAGGCTTGCGATTCGCGGTCGCCCGCAATTGCTCAAACAGGCGCCGCTGTTGATCGGACAGGCGTTGAGGGATGTGGACATGTACGCGCACGTAGAGGTCCCCCCGGGCACCGCCACCGAATTGCGGCAGGCCCCTGCCGCGCAGACGCAGGATCGTATCGGGTTGCGCACCCGGTTCGACCTTGGCCGGAACTCGACCCTCAAGTGTGGGAACTTCAATATCCGCCCCGAGCACGGCATCAACCACATCGATTGTCTCGATCCGATAGAGGTCACGTCCATGACGCTCGAAACGCGGATCGTCGGCCGTGCGAATGACAACAAAAAGATCGCCAGCCGGCAATCCTAATTGGTCGGCGGGCTGCCCACGGCGGGGCACGCGCAGCGTCATGCCGTCCTCTACCCCCACAGGGATCCGCACGGTGATTGCTTCATTGCGCACGACTTGCCCAATGCCGCCGCACTCCGGACACGGACTATCGAGGATAGTGCCGCTGCCCGCGCAGTCCGGGCAGGTCGTAATCTGCCGGAAGGTAACTCCCTGCTTGCCTAGGCTGCGCACGAGTTGCCCGCTGCCACCGCATTTGTTGCAGGTTCGCGGTTTTGTGCCGACCTTGGCCCCTGACCCTTTGCAAGCTTGGCAGGTGGCAGGCCGCTCCACGTGAACTGTTTCTCCTCCGCCGGTCAACACACGTTCGAGTGGGACGGTGACAGTGATTTTGACGTCTTCGCCCTGGCGCGCCGTAGTGCGATGCTGGAACAGCCGATCGAACATACTTCGACTGCCAAAATCGAATCCGACCCCACCAAAAATGTCGTCGAAATTGATCCCGCCGAACAGATCTTCGGACGAGAAGCCCGAGACACCGGCATAGCCGCGGGCATCGTATTCGGCCCGTGTCTTGGGATCACTCAGGACCGCATAAGCTTGAGCGATCTCTTTGAAGCGCTCGCTCGCGCCCGGCTCCTTGTTGCGGTCTGGATGGTATTTGAGCGCAAGTTGTCGGAAGGCGTCTTTGATCGCCATCTTGTCGGCGTCCTGCGAAACGCCGAGCAACTCGTAGTAATCACGTGGCTCGGCCATGGTCCCAACTTGCCTTATCGCCGCCAGCGGCCTCGCGGGACTCGGCGTCAGCGACGGACCGGGTCCGCTCGGCCGCGCTTTGTCACGGCCATCTTCCAAGTGGGGTCGTGCGCAGCAGACCGCAGAGGGTGCTGGCGCCAGCCCCTTCGATGACCTGCTTGTCCAAGGCGCGGAGACCCACCATCACCTCATAGAACAGACCCGGCCGCTTGCCGCCGGGAGGGCGGCGCAGGTGAGGAATATCCTCTGGCGCGCGGGCATCCGACGCCGACGACGCAAGCATTGCCCCATCTTCGATGAGCGTCAGGTCAGGATCGCTGACGACGTGAGATGGGTGCTCGAATGCATAGGCGGGATACAAGAAGTCGCCTGGATCCCACCCGTCCAGGAAATCATAAAGCGTGTCGCCTCCGAGACCACCCTCCAGCCGGCGCGCCATGGCTTCACCTTTCTTGAGGAGGGGGCTTAAGCGAGATGGGTCCCAAGCCACCTCAATTCGTATGCCGGACATCCGTCTGTCAAGATTGGGCAAACCGATCCTCGACGGCCGGAGATGTGGGAAAGGCGTGAAGTATTTCAAGACACCGCCTTCGGCCGCCGGTAACGCGGGGTCTGAGGGTGGCGGAACAGACCTCGCCCCCTCACGGTTATTGTCCATGAGCAGGGAGACTTGCATGGCCGACAACAGGGGAGCCGTCACGAATGGGAGGCAAGTAGATCAAGAAGAAGAAGGATGTCGGTGCGAGTGCACGCCATCTGGAAGTCTAGCCCGCAATCGCGACAGCGCCTTCGCGGCGCGCGATCGAAAGCTGAAGCTCGCGAGGCGTTGATGCCGAACAGAAAGCCGTACATCAGGCTGCCACATCGCGCAGTTGTTTTTGTCGGAGACGGCCGCAAGGCTCTCTTTCTCCTCAATGAAGGGACCGGCCTAGAGCCACGCCTGAAAGTCCTGCAGGTGTTTGAAGATGAGAACCCGCCGACCCATGAACAAGGATCAGACAGGCCGGGACGAGCGCCGTCTGGCACCGAGCCGAACCGCAGCGCGATGGAGCAGACCGACTGGCGCAACATCGGGAAACAACGGTTCGCCCGCACAGTCGCCAGCGCCCTGGATCGCGTTTTGGAAGAGTCACATTTGGAGCGGATTGTCATTGTAGCACCGCCGCGGACGCTCGCGGACCTGCGCCGATCATATTCTCCCGCAGTTGAAAAGCGCGTCGTCGCGGAAATTGCGAAGGACCTGACCGGCCTCACCATCGGCGACATATCGCAATATCTGACCGCCTGATCGTGGCGGTTTCGAGTTGCGGCCAGCTGGCAACAAAATCAAATCAGACTCTCGCCTGCAGCACCTAGGGAGCCGATCATGTTATCTCGACATCGCATTTTCCGGCCATCGCAGCGCGACATTAGCGATATGTATCGCATAGGAGAATCTGCAAAGAAGCGACAGCAGTCCTAAAGCTCTGTCCCGAGCCCGAGACGTTCTCGGCCGCAAAACGCAAGAGCCCCTTCTTAAGAGCCCCTTCCTAAGGAGGCTCGTATAGATGAGACTAATCGGCGCTTAGCGGCCGGTTCTTTAAGCAGTGCCAAAAACCCGGCAGATTCTTTGGCCGACCATGCCGACCAACTCCTATTACGGTTTCCGCCCAGCCAGTGAGGAGGAACAGGCTTACCTTGAGACGTTGATCCGCGAAGATTTCGAGCGATGCCATCCCGGTGAGACGCTGGATGATCTTAAGCGGCGGGCCTCCTTTTCAAAGGAGGACAGGGGACTGTTGCGGGACTGGATGGCAATAGCGGCGAGACGCGCCGCTGCTGACCAGCTGAAGCGTCGTGGCTGATTTCAGCAGCGTAAGCCGTCGCGACTGGTGCCGTCTGGACTTCTCCGACCGATCTGCGGCGTTGCAATTGCGAATAGCCGGAACGCACAGTGTAATCGCGACAGATCTGGCGACCAGGTCTGTAGGGCCGCTGTGAAGAGCCCGGAGCATTGGGCTCCCACCGAGCGGTTTGCTCGGCACGACTACTTGCTCGATACCGACACCCTGGCCGATCCTGGCAGCGAGGCTGCCACAACAACATGACCGCTCAATAACCTTGAAATAACCTGGCGGAACCGGGAACCACGATGCGCACTGTTTGGTTCGGTTGGAGGTCGCAACAAGAAGCAAAGGAGTTGCAGAATATGACAGCAACAGCGAATAAGCTCTCGATTGCCGGCCTAGCGATGGCCGGCTCGTTGGGCATCGGCGCTACCGGAGCGTGCGCGCAGGCCGTATATGTCGACCCCTATGTTCAGCCCTACCCTGTGGTAGTAGCGCCGGGCAGCGCGTACGTCGCGCCCATGCCTTTCGTTGCGCCGCCAGCGATCGTGCGCGAGCGCGTCGTGGTAGGCCGTCCCGCCTATGTGCCCGCCCCCGTATATTCGCATCTCGCGCCGCTGGCACCTTATGGGTATTCGAGATACCGCTACGCGGCGGATGTCGTTGTAGATCCCGACTGGTGAGCCCGATCGCGCAGCAAGCTGCGCACAGAAATGGCCCGTCGAAGCGGGCCATTTCTTTTCGATCGTTCCCGATCAACCAGCGCCTCCGATGACAAGCATTGCTACGCAACTGACGCGAACTTGCAGTTGATGCCCGAGCGGCGCGCGGGGCGTGAATGGCATCGGGCTTCGTGGCGCTTGCCCACACGGTCTGCCAGATGCCAGACCAGAAGTCTGTGAGGGGCCGACATAAGCCAGATCGAGAGCGCGCGGAGCGACCAGACAGCTCCTTAGCGCGAAGCCGGAATCTAGCGCGGTTGATCGTTCAACCAGGAAGTCGGCCTCTTGGCAGCGGAGGCGTTGCTTGCCTCCGGCTATGGCGCAATCTGGACCACGACCGTGCGGAGCGCGCCGTTGCGTTGCACGGTGAGCTTCACGTCCTGGCCGATACAGGTGACTCCAATCTTGTTGCGAAGCAGCGCCGCGCATCCAGGATGCCAGGGCGGACGACACCAACTTCCTGAGAATGCGGAATATCAAGCCGCCAAATCCGAGCAGGAGCTCAATGAGACTCGCATCGCGAGCGGCATTGCACCACCGTTTTGTACCAAAACCGTAGCGCTAAGCCGTTGAAATTACTGAACTGCTTTGGATATCAGGCTCATAGAAGAGCTGTGGTGCCCAGGGAGGGGATCATACGCAACCACCGGCACGACGAACCGCTGTTTGTCCTTAGCATGGTGGCGTGAGCGCTGGCATGGTGGCAGAGGTTCGCTACGGCAGATCGCCGTTTGAAGGAATGAACCCGCGTCGCCGCCAGAACGCAGCAGCTTCGGCGTCATTGACAATCAGCGCGCGCCCTCCGATGAGTCCTGCGGCCGTGAACGCAGCGTTGCGGCGCGTGTTTGAGCGGCCGGTGCCAACGTCTTTGCCGGCCCAGTTCTGATATGCTGCTTATCTTGACTGCGACCAGTGCGCATCGAGTTATCGCGGTGCCGTTTCGCCTGATCGGTTGACGTCGGTCTTTGCAAAGTCCTCGCCCTTGAACAGCAGCGGTTCGCCACGGGTCATCGCCAGCGCATAGGAAAAGCTGTCGCCGTAGTTCAGTGCCGCGGCGTGATGCCCTTTGCCGTAGCGACGCCAGGCGCGCCGCGCCGCATCGGCCTGTTCGGCGTTGACGGGAACGATCTCGGCGCCGACCTTGAGTAGCCAAAGGTCAAACTCGCGCCCGCCCGCGTCACCCAACCGCGTCTCGAGCACCATCGCCGCTTCGAGCACGGTCGCAGCAGAGATCAGCCGGACAGGGTCATCGGCAATTCGTAGTTCGATCTCTGACGCATCGGGCTCGTTGAGAGCGATTGCGACGATCGCCGATGTGTCGATCACCATCAGCGTGGCAATCCGTGCTCGTCATATCCGAGAATTTCTTCTGGCGTCCGGTCGTCCACAACCGACATTGCACTCCAGCGCCGACGGATTTCGGCCATATCCTCTAATAGACCGGCTTTACGGGATTGGCCGCCAAGGCGGCGCAGTCGCTCCTCGATGGCACGTTTGGTTGCTGTCGTGATGTTCTCGCCGGTGAGCCGCGCCAGACTCTTGGCCAAGCGCTCGGTTTCGGGGTCCTTTATGCTCAAAGCCATAGCAGGTTCCCTGGTTCCTGATTAGGTATCTTCCACCCTGGCGCCAGGCGAGTCAACTTTGACCCCCGACGCAATCCTACGCGCGGATACCGATGATCTCGCTCGGATGCACCGATTAGGATTCCACCGATCTTTGGCGGTGAAAGGAAGTCGGTGTATCGTTCACCGGACCAATCATCGAGAGCCTTCCGGTTTGATTACCGTCTTGGGTCCGAGCGCCGCCCACGGCGCCGTTCTCCCGATCGAGTTCACCGCCGAAAAAAGCGGTCAGTGCGGAGAGCTCCGTGAGGGTCGGAGGGGCGCTGGCGGCCGGATCCAGCTTGCTGGAGTTACCATGTCGTCGATCGGTACCAAGTTGCTCAACAGCGTCCGTTCCGTTGAGCGTTCGGGCGACTTTTGCGTCGGCGGAATTCGGGAGACCTTCATGCCGACGATCTATGTCGACGGCGTGGGCAGGATCGCCTTTCCAATCCTGCCCGTCCAAGCCGAACGGCTCGTCGCAATCGCCGAAGCGGCCCCCTACGGGCGGGGCGAGGAGACCGTTGTCGATCGCGAAGTCAGGAGAACCTGGCAGGTCGATCCCGCCAAGGTTCGGATCGGTGGGCGTCACTGGGAGAAGACGCTAGCCGAACTCGTCGCTGACATAGCCCGCGGGCTCGGCGTGAGCGAACCCGTCGCAGCCGACTTCTATAAGCTTCTTGTCTACGATACCGGCGGCTTCTTCGTCGACCATCGGGATACCGAGAAGGCCGCCGGCATGTTCGCGACAATGGTGCTCACCTTGCCCTCGCCCCATGACGGCGGCGAATTGATCGTCAAGCATCTCGGCCGGGAGACAGTGCTCGACCTGCGTCCAGACGAATCCTCGGAGATCGGTTTTGCGGCCTTCTATGCCGACTGCGTCCATGAAGTGCGTCCCGTCACGGCCGGATTTCGCCTGACCCTCGTCTATAGTCTGCGCTTCGTCGGCAAGCGACGCACGCTGAAGGCGCCCGACTATCGCGCAGAGCACGAGCGCGTGGTGGGGTTGCTGCGGGGTTGGGCGAGCGCCGACGGCGAGCCTGATAAGCTGATCCTGCCGTTGGAGCATGTCTATACGCCGGCGGAGCTGTCGTTCAGCGCCCTCAAGGGTGCCGATGCGGGTGTGGCGTCCGTGCTGGTCAAGGCCGCCGCGGAGGCCGATTGCGATCTCCACCTCGCCCTCGTGTCGATCGAGGAGAGCGGCAGCGCCGAAGATACCGGCTATTATGACCGTCGCCGCTGGAGTCGGAACGAGGAAGAGGACGAAGACGAAGAATTCGAGGTTGTCGAGGTCTTCGACCGGGCGCTGGTCTTGTCCGAGTGGCGCCGTCCGGACGGCGGCGAGGCCGGGTTCGGCGATTTTCCATTCGCCGAGGACGAGCTGTGCCCGGCAGACGCGTTTGATGATCTAACGCCGGACGAGCAGCATTTTCACGAGGCGACGGGTAACGAAGGTGCGTCCTTCGAGCGTACGTATCGCCGTGCCGGCTTCGTGCTGTGGCCGGCGGCGCGGCGGCTCGCGGTGTTGAATCAGGCCGGCCTCGGTACGACGCTGCCTTATCTGGAAGATCTGACGGCGCGCTGGGAGGCAACCAAAACATCGATGCAGTCGCCATTGTGGCGCGACGCCGATGAGCTTTCGGGGCACATGCTGCGCTCTTGGTCTCGCCACTCATGGCGAGCAGACGACGACCCAGAAGCCGGCCGGATGCTCGATTTGCAGGTCCGTCTCGGCAACGTGGCACGCATCGATGCGTTTCTCTCCGAACTGTCCGCCGAAGGTCATTACGCCGCGTCCGACAACGGCGCGATTGTGCGCGCCGCCGCCATTCTTCCGGCCCCGCGTGCAACGGCGTTGCTGATCCGGATTGTCAGGCGTAACGCTCCGGCCCATCTTGGCGCCTGCGCCGATCTGCTGCTGCGCTGCGTCGCGGCGCCGGCGGGCGTGACGGGCGACCTGGGGCAGATCGGCACAGCCTTGATCGACGTCCTGCCGGGCGACCCGGCGCGGCCAAAACAGGTCAACACCGGGCAGGTCGAGCCTCGACACGACCCTTGGGAGATTGACCCTTGGCAGCGGCCAAAACCCGTGAAGGCTGCCTTCGTCGTCGATCTTCTGACGGCGACGAGCCGGATCGATGCGGGGCTCGCGGCGCGCGCGATCGCGCATCTGCTGGCCTGGCCAAAGACGTACAAGCCGGACGACGTGCTGGTCCCCGCCGCTCGCGCCTTTGCCAAGATGGCAGAGAGTACGGCGTGGCCAGCAGTAGTGCGGCTCCGAGAGGCGTCTCTCGACCACCTGCGCAAGCGTATCGCGCTGCCGCTGGAGGCGCCACGGGACTGGACCAGGGCCAGCCCACTCAAATGCACCTGCGCTGACTGCCGCGGACTGGGAGCGTTCCTGGTTGCGCCGGATCAACAGCAATGGCGCTTGAAAGCGGTCCAGGACCGGAGGACCCATGTCGAGCAAAGCGTTCGAACCGCGGCGTGCGACCTTGACCTCATGACGGAAAGGCGTGGCAGCCCCCACACGCTGGTTGCCACCAAGAATCAGGCCAGCTTCGAACGGCGCGCGAGGCAGCGTCGGCAGGATCTGGAGCATGTGTCGGCGCTGGGAGGATGACGTTGGCCTTGTACCGCATGCAATAGCGAGTTCGACTGCGAGATGAGCCGGAAGAATAAGGTTCCACTTGCTGATCGTGTCGCCAGGGCGGCGGAAGCGGCGCTTGCTGCCCGGCAGTTCGTGAGCGCGATCGACATCTTCGTCGGCATCGGGTGGCTCGACCTTGAGGCGGCGGAGCGCTGGCGCAGCGGGCAGATCGATTGCCTGGAGCGTGTGATCCGGACCAATCTGCCGCGCATCTCGGAAGCCATGCGGCTATTCCGCTCGTGGGCGACCGCGCAAGGATTGTTCGCAAGAGAGACGGCGTATGTTGCTCGTACGCCGCGGCGTCAAATGCTGCGCTTCAGCCGAAGCGGAGATCCCAAGATCGAGGCGTTATACCGGATACATTGGTTTTCGCCGGAGCTTTCCGAGAAGAAGCGCGAGCGGCTGGCGGAAAAGGCAAGCCGTGCTCCGGAGTTGGTGGTCATCCAGCCATTGAACACGGAGTGGGCATGCCATCGATGCGAAGGCACCGGCTATCTCCTGATGATGGAGGATCCCGGTCCGGCATGCCTGCGCTGCGTTGGTCTCGATGATCTCGAATATCTGCCGGCGGGCGATGCCTTGCTTACACGGCGCGCGAAGGTGAAAAGCACCAGACATGCTGTCGTCGTGCGCTTCAGCAGGACGCGCCGCCGTTACGAGCGACTAGGTCTGCTGGTCGAGCCGCAGGCACTGGCAGAAGCAAAGACGCCATGATGGCTTCCGGCTCGTCCGCGACTGCGTTCATTGCCTCCGGACGCCTTCGGCAAGGCCATGCTTGTCCACGAGGCCAGCGCTCACGCAATGCCATCGGATAAAATCGTAGTCCAACGCACAAAAGCGCTAGTTTTGGTGCCCAGGGGCGGAATCGAACCACCGACACTGCGATTTTCAGTCGCATGCTCTACCAACTGAGCTACCTGGGCGTGCTCGAAAAGAGGGGCCAAAGAGAAGGTCAAGGCCCATCGAGCGGGCGGTTTATAGTGGGCTGAGGGCGGCCTGTCCACCCGGCTTCGCCAAGAGCTTCGCCGGGCAGGGCCCAGTTGTGCACAAGGTGGGGCCGGGCCGGGCCAGCGACCGCGCAGGGCGCACGCCATCTTCTTAACTATATGATAATACGTAGCTATTCGACGTCGTCGACATCGTCATCCTTGCCGGGGATGACGTAGGAGCCCTTCAGCCAGCGGTTCAGGTCGACGTCGCGGCAGCGGGACGAGCAGAACGGGCGGGTAGCCTCGGACTGGGGCTTGCCGCAGATCGGGCAGGTTCTGAGCGGGCTTGCGGGATTTTTGGCTTGGTGGTCCATGATGGCGGCGGCTTATACGAGGTGAACAAGGTCAAGAGACTGTCGGCAAAGGGGTTCCTGAGGCGGCGGCGCATGCATCTCCCGCCAGCGCGCGGGGTCGATTCTACTGTGCATGGGGTTGTTTTCGACTTTTATATCGGCGTGCGGCCAGCGGCCATCATATGCCGACGGCGTTGAGCCAGCCGAAGCGGGTCGGGAAGCCCTCGCCGCCGAGCAGCGTGGTGGTCTCGTAGAGCGGCAGGCCGACGACGTTGGTGTAGGAGCCGACCATCTTGACCACGAAGGAGCCGGCGATGCCCTGCACGGCGTAGCCGCCGGCTTTGCCGCGCCATTCACCGGAGCCGATATAGGCCTGGATGTCGTCTTCCGACAGGCGCTTGAAACGGACGCGGGTCTCCACCAGACGCTGGCGGAAGGCCTCGCGCGGCGTGACCAGGCAGATCGCGGTGTAGACGCGGTGATTGCGGCCCGACAAAAGCCGCAGGCACTGCGCGGCCTCGTCGACGAGATTGGCCTTGGGCAGGATGCGGCGGCCGACAGCCACCACCGTGTCGGCGGAAAGGATGAAGGCGCCGCGCAGCTCGTCGTCGAGCTGGACAGATTTGAGCGCCGCATCGGCCTTGGCACGGGCGAGCCGATTGGCGCAGGCGCGCGGCAGCTCGCCCCGCTTCGGCGTCTCGTCGACGTCGGCGGGCCGGAGCGCATCCGGCTCGATGCCGGCCTGGTTGAGCAGCGACAGGCGCCGCGGCGAACCGGAGGCAAGAACGAATTTGGGGCGGCCGAGCATCAGCTGATTTTGGGGATGAAGCAGGGGGTGAATTGCGCGCGGAACCTATCGGAAGGGGGCTGATTTCACAACCCGGGAACCCGGACTTTACTGATTCGACGGACCCAGCACGCGTGCGCCTGCTGTCTGTGACGCCGGTGCTACGGGGCGGTCGCGAGGTGCACTCGCTGCACCTCTCCCGCTTGCGGGGGAGGTCGACGCGCTCGAAGAGCGCGGCGGGTGGGGGCTTTCTCCACACGGGGGGTCTCGCTCGCGGAAGCACCCCCACCCCGGCCCTCCCCCGCAAGCGGGAGAGGGAGCACACCGCCACTGCCGACGCGACTCTCAATCCGAAGCCGCGCCGTCCCTCGCGAACCGTCGCTGAATGCGCAGCAAAAGCTGGTCGCAGACGTCGCGGTAGGCGGCGAGCTTCTGGTCGCGGCTGCCTTCGATGGTGGTGGGATCATGCGTCGGCCAGTATTCGACGTCGGCTGCCAGCGTGCGGGTCAGCTCCAGCGCCTTGTGGTGCGCCTCCGGCGACAGCGTGATGATGAGGTCGAAATTCAGGCCCTCCCAATCCTCCAGCTCCTCGAAGGTCTGCGGCTTGTGGGTGGAGATGTCCTGTCCGAGCTCGGCCATCACGGTCACCGCGAAGGGGTCGAGCTCGCCCGTCCTGGCACCGGCCGACTTCACGTAGAGGCCCTGCGGAAACATGTGCCGCAGCAGGCTCTCGGCCATCGGCGAGCGCACGCTGTTCATCGCGCAGGCGAACAGCACCGATTGCGGATCGCGTGCGCGTGGGGGCGCAGCCATCCGCGTTTAACCTTTCCAATGAAGAACAGTAATGAGCGTGAACAGCCGGCGCGAGGTCTCGAAATCGACTCGCACCTTGCCTTTCAGCCGCTCCTGCAGCGTGCGCGATCCCTCGTCATGGATGCCGCGGCGGCCCATGTCGATGGCCTCGATCTTGTCCGGCATCGCCGTGCGGATCGCCTGGTAGTAGCTGTCGCAAATCATGAAATAGTCCTTCACGATCCGCCGGAACGGCGTCAGCGACAACAGATGCGCGACCACGGGCGTGCCGTCCTCGCGGCGGATGTCGAACATCAGGCGGCTACCGGTGATGCCGATGTGCAGCGTGAACGGGCCCTTGCCGTCGGCGCCCTCCGGCGCGAACAGGTTCTGCTCGATCAGATCGTAGATCGCGATCGCGCGCTCATGCTCGATGTCGGGACCGGAACGGCCGATCGAGTCCTCGTCGAGCGTGACCGCGACGATGCGATTGGTCGAGTCGTCGTGGTCGGGCGGCTTTGTCATGACAGGTTGAGACGCAATCCAATCGAGCGTGAATGGGCATCCAACCCCTCCGCCTTGCCGAGCGTCATCGCGGCCGGGCCCAGCGCACGCAGCTGATCCGGGCCGCATTTCAGGATCGAGGTGCGCTTGATGAAGTCGGCGACCCCGAGCCCCGAGGAGAACCGCGCCGAGCGCGCCGTCGGCAGCACGTGGTTGGAGCCGCCGACATAGTCGCCGATCGCCTCCGGCGTATGCGCGCCGAGGAAGACGGCGCCGGCGTTGCGGATTCTTGCGGCGAGCGCATCGGGATCCGCCGTCATGATTTCGAGATGCTCGGCGGCGATGGCGTCCGCCAGCGGAATGGCGTCGTTGAGGTTTTTCACCATGATGATGGCGCCGAAATCCGCCCATGAGCGGCCCGCGATCACGGCGCGCGACAGCGTCTTCAGCTGGGCATCGACGGCCTTTTCGACGTCGGCGGCAAGGCGCGCGGAATCGGTGATCAGGATCGATTGTGCGCTGGCATCGTGCTCGGCCTGCGCCAACAGGTCGGCCGCGATCCAGTCGGCATTGCCGGTGTCGTCGGCAATCACCAGCACTTCGGAGGGCCCGGCGATCATGTCGATGCCGACCTTGCCGAACACCAGCCGCTTTGCGGCAGCGACATAGGCATTGCCGGGGCCGACGATCTTTGCGACCGGTGCGATCGTCGCGGTGCCGTGGGCAAGCGCAGCCACTGCCTGCGCGCCGCCGACGCGATAGATCTCGGTGACGCCACCGAGCTTGGCCGCCGCAAGCACCAGCGGATTGAGCTTGCCGTCGGGCGACGGCACTACCATCACGAGGCGCGCGACGCCGGCGACTTTGGCCGGCACCGCATTCATCAACACCGAGGACGGATAGGCCGCGGTGCCACCGGGCACGTAGAGGCCGGCGGATTCGATCGCGGTGTAGCGCCAGCCGAGCTCGACGCCGAGCGGATCGGTGAAACGCTCGTCCTTCGGCAATTGCCGGGCGTGGTAGGTCTCGATGCGGTCGCGCGCGAGTTTCAGCGCATCCAGCGTCGCGGCGTCACAAGCCTTCACCGCCGTCTCGATCTCCTCGGCCGTGATCCGCAGCGAGCCTGCATCCAGCGTCAGCCGATCAAATTTCTGCGTCGCCTCGAGCAGGGCGGCATCGCCGCGCCTGGCCACATCATCGACGATGGCACGCGCGGCGGCCTCGACGTCAGCCGAGGTCTCACGCTTGGCGGCGAGGAAAGCCGCGAATCGCTGGTCAAAATCGGCGCTGCTGCGGTCGAGACGAATGGGCATTTGGGCTTGGCTTCTGGCTGGTCTTTTGAGGGCGGATCGGCGTCACAAGACCCCCTGCTCAATGGCGCGGCGGCCTCCCGCCGTCAACCCTTGGGAGGTGTCGTCGCTTTTCCGTCGTCGTCCTGGCGAAAGCCAGGACCCATTACCACCGGCGAACGTTAGGGACGGGAATTTGGCCAGATCTTGCTTTAACAACAAAGCCCTGGGGTTATGGGTCCTGGCGTTCGCCAGGACGACAGCAGAAATGTGACGCGGATTCGGCCCCTTACCGGCTACGCTCCCGCTCGATCCCCAATCCCATCCCCAGCCCATCCGCCCCGAGGTCGGTCAGCTCGCATTCCAGGCACTCGACGTCGAGGCGGACGGCGCCGCCTTGGGCGAACAGGAGCAGCGCGCTGCCGCCAGGCTCCTCGTCGCGGCCGTCGGCGGGGTGAAACTCGATGCCGACGAGGTCCAGGACCTTATCGGGTGCGGCAAGGTCGATATTGCGCGACTTGCAGGCAAGCACGCGGTCGAAGCGCAGCGCCGCGACCAGCCGGCGCGGCTCGGCCTCACCCTCCAGCATTTGTTCCCAGTCCAGCCGGCTCATGCCGACGACGAGCCGCTTCTCGCTTTGCCGCCAAATGATGTCCGAGGTCAGCACGCGGGCGTCCTGGACATGGGCGGAGATCACGGCGAGATCGTCGGCATCGAGCGCGATCAGTTTGAGCGGTGGAGACATCGCCGGCACTTCTCCTTCAGGACGGATGCGGCTCAACGCGCGCGGGCGTCGAAATTTCCGCGAAAAGCATCCGCTCGCCGGAATCAATGCCCGACCATGAAGGATACACCGGTCAGCGTCGCGCCCACAGCATGGCGGCGGCGAGAGCTGGCTCGGCGAAGGCCGCGCGCGACAAACCCGAGGCTTTCGTCAAGCGAACGTTCGAGGCGATCAGGGGGGCTGTTGAAGTGAGATGAGCGTTCTTCCCTTCTCCCCTTGTGGGAGAAGGTGGCGCGAAGCGCCGGATGAGGGGTTCTCTCAGCAATCACAGCCGCAAGATGAACTCGCGGAAACGACCCCTCACCCGTCTCGCCGCTCTGCGGCGAGCCACCCTCTCCCACAAGGGGAGAGGGGAAGAGTCGCCCTCACCCCTTGAAGAACGCCAGCAGGTCGGCGTTGATGGTCTCGGCGTGCGTGGTGGGCATGCCGTGCGGAAAGCCCTTGTAGGTCTTCAGCGTACCGTGCTTAAGCAGCTTGGCCGACAGCGGCGCGGAATCGGCGTAAGGTACGATCTGGTCGTCGTCGCCGTGCATCACCAGCACCGGCACGTTGATCTTCTTCAGGTCCTCGGTGAAGTCGGTCTGCGAGAACGCGACGATGCCGTCGTAATGCGCCTTCGCGCCGCCCATCATGCCTTGCCGCCACCAGTTCTGGATCACTGCTTCCGACGGCTTCGCGCCGGGACGGTTGTAGCCGTAGAACGGGCCGGCAGCGATGTCGCGGTAGAAAGCCGAGCGGCCGGCAGCGAGCTGGACCTGGAAATCGTCGAACACGCTCTTCGGTAGGCCGCCGGGATTGGCCTCCGTCTTGACCATCAGCGGCGGCACCGCCGAGAGAATCGCGGCCTTCGCCACCCGGCTCTCGCCATGGCGGGCTATGTAGTGCACGACTTCGCCGCCGCCGGTGGAATGGCCGACATGGATGGCGCCCTTCAGGTCGAGATGTGCCGTCACGGCCGCGAGGTCGTCAGCATAGTGATTCATGTCGTGGCCATCGGAAACCTGCGCCGAGCGGCCATGGCCGCGGCGGTCATGGGCGATGACGCGGTAGCCGCGGGTCACGAAGAACATCATCTGCGCGTCCCAGTCGTCGGACGACAGCGGCCAGCCGTGGCTGAACACGATCGGCTGGCCACTCCCCCAATCCTTGTACAAGATTTCGACCCCGTCCTTGGTGGTGATGGTGGGCATTGCGTGGCTCCTTTCATGAAACGTCATTGCGTGGCACGCCCCGATTCGATGCGTGACCCCGGAGTGTGGAAGTTGCTAAACGCGGGAATCGATCAGGCGAACGTCATCGGCCGGTAGCGGCGCCAGGCGCCGATGGTCAGCACCACGAAGAACACCAGCACGATGCCCTGCACCACGGCGAACACCGGCCCCGACGGCGGCGCGGGCGGCACCGCGGGCGCGAGCGCGGCCAGCGCCGGCACCTTGAGGAACGACTGGATTACCAGCACGAAGACATTGAAGTAGAGCGAGATCATCGCGGTCACGATGTAGACCGGACGCCAGATGCCCAAGAGCTTCATGCCGTAGAGCGCGATGCTGGCGATCGCGAGCAGCACCAGCGAGATGATGCCGATGATATGCGACGGCAGCAACTCCTTGAACGGAAACAGGAAGCCGGTGGCGCTGGTGAGGATCGTGAACAGCAGGAAGACAGCGGTGAGGCCCGGCATCGGCTTCGAGCCAAGCAGGCCGAACAGCACGACGAGGCCCGCCACGATGGCAATCAGGCTGATGATGACATGGAGCATCGTGAAGGCGGGCAGGCTCAACCCAAGAACCATGACATCTCTCCTAGTCTCTGCATTGAGTTCGGGAAATTAATATTACGCCCCTCATCGGATTGCCACATGCGCCGGCATCACACATGCGCGCGCAGCCATACGTGATCGTGCGAATCGACAAACGCATGGCTGAATTTTTTGCAGCGCTGTCATAAACGACAGCAGCTTGTAGCAGTTTGTAGCCCGGATGGAGCGCAGCGTAATCCGGGTCTTGTATCTGCGTCGGGACACGTCCCGGATTGCGCTTCGCTCATCCGGGCTTGTATGGGGATGTGGTTGTCAAGGGGAATGATTGATCAGGGCATGCTTTGCTCATGGTTGTTGGTGTGGAGTGCGATGCACTCGCGATGGCGTTTTCGTTCCGATGGTTGACCGCTGCGCCAGACGCAGCCGCGGTCAAGGCTGGCCGCAGGCCACCGCCGGAGGCGGCGCGTAGCGGCC
>NZ_JADPKQ010000467.1:0-637 GCF_023074015.1 Bradyrhizobium sp. 142 | reverse complement strand
ATCGGGCAGCCGACGTTAATCACGCCCTACTCGCGCGAGCCATGACGCGCGTACTACGTCGGACGGCTCCATCATCCGCGGATCGCGGCATTGGCCTTTTCAGCCGCGGCGATCATTGCATCCTTTGCCGATCTGGCTCCGGACACGACTTCATTAACGCCAATCATGAAGACATCCTGGATGGGTCTCGATTGCGGGTGGAAAAGGATTGCCTTGGCGCGATCGACATCGGCGTTTTGCAAGTTGCTCAGTGCTGCCTCGGTGGCTTGCCTGCCGAATGCGTTACTGAAAGCCTCGCTCGACCAGGCCGACAGCCGTGTCGTTGCCAGCCCCGTAGCTGCGGTCCGCAACGAGGTCGGCTTGCTCGTTGCCCATAGCAGGAACAGGAAAGCCGCCTGCTTGTTCTTTGATTTGGAGTTGATGCACGCCTGCCAGTGCGACATGAAGGGGACGGGTTCGCGGCCAGGGAGATGCGGAAAGGCTGCAAACCCCGCCTGCTTGGCGAGATGGCTCTTCGCTGGATTGGAGATGTCGGTCGCAAAGTTGCTGCTGTCGATTGCCATTGCTGTCCTGCCCTGCAGGAAGTCGTCCAGCACCTGGTACCATTCATAGCTGCCGACGCCGATAGGCCCGGCCT